>NZ_JBSFMS010000079.1:0-7657 GCF_053599675.1 Streptomyces sp. NPDC000880
TTCCAGCCGGGCGATTTTCGGGCGAACTCAACCGGCATCACACGAAGATCAACAGTCACCCTGCGTACGCAACCACAGAAAGTGGCCCAGAGCCTGAGTTCGGGAGTCACGGCCCTGTTCTCGTACAGCTATGGCCAGGTGACGAGCAGCGCTGAGGCTGCTTGGGCGGTGGTCCAGTCGACGCGACGCGGCACCCCGTGACGGGAGCCGAAGAAAGGTGAGCACGTTGAAGATCGTGGTGGACGACCTCTCCGGCCCGGAGATCGCGAGGTTCCTCGACGAACACATCCAGCAGATGCGGTCCCTCACGCCTTTGGAGAGCAAGCACGCCCTCGACCTCGACAGCCTCCGGAAGCCCGAAATAACGTTCTGGTCAGTTTCGGACGGTAGCAGCCTGGTGGGCTGCGGTGCGATCAAGAGACTGGACGCGGGCCACGCGGAGCTGAAGTCGATGCGTACCAGGCCGACGCAGCAGAGGAGCGGAATCGCATCTCAGCTGCTGGAGCACATCATCGCCGAGGCTAAACGCATGGGGTTCACACGGCTGAGCCTGGAGACTGGCGCCGCAGAATTCTTCCTGCCCGCCCGAAGGTTGTACGAGAAGTTCGGCTTCCAGCACTGCGAACCATTCGCGGACTACCAGCCCGACCCGAACAGTACGTTCATGACAAGGGCACTCTGAAAGAGCTTTGTTCGCGCTCGCGACTCACGGCGTACGCGTACACGTCCGTAAGGCTGCCGCCCGTGAAGACGTTATTGATGCTGGCGGTTAAGAACAGCTGAGCCTGTGAACCGACATGCAGCGACACGCGCCACAGGCGGCCGAGATGCCCGCCCGAGCAGAGTGTGGAACGGTGGGTGGGGGTCGGGAACAGGGCCCGGAACGGGGCCGGGTGCCCCACCGGACCGCTCCGTCCAGGAGGTGGCATCATGGCCGACCAGGTCAGCGGGAACCCCCTGGAGGAACGGGTCGCGCGGGGTCGGGCCGCGCGGGCGGATGCGCCGCGCTCCGCTCACGCGGAGTACCAGCCCCCGGCGAAGCGACCGGACCCGGTGGACATCATCGAGGCGCAGTCGGCCGCCCGGCTGCCGGAGCTCGTGCCCATCCGCTACGGCCGGATGCTTGAGTCCCCCTTCCGCTTCTACCGCGGCGCCGCCGCCATCATGGCCGGTGACCTGGCCGACACCCCCCGCTCGGGGATCACTGCGCAGCTGTGCGGGGACGCGCATCTGCTGAACTTTCGGCTGCTCGCCTCGCCCGAGCGGCATCTGGTGTTCGACATCAACGACTTCGACGAGACCTTGCCGGGCCCCTGGGAGTGGGACGTCAAGAGGCTGGCCGCCAGCCTGGCCATCGCCGGACGCGAGAATGGCTATACGAACGCCGAACGGGCCTCCGTCGTAAGCGCCACCGTACGGTCGTACCGCGAGCAGATGCGCCGCTTGGCCGGGCTGGGCAACCTCGCCGTCTGGTACACCCAGGCCGACATGGACGTGTTGCATGCCCTGGCGGACCAGAAGCTGGGAGCGCGGGGCCGCAAGCGTACGCAGCAGGCGATGGCGAAGGCCCGCACCCGCGACAGCCTCCAGGCCTTCGAGAAGCTCACGCGGGTGGTCGACGGTCGGCGCAGGATCACCCCCGACCCACCGCTGATCGTGCCGGTCCAGGACCTGCTGCCGGGCGTCGAACGCGACTCGGTGGAGGGACAGCTCCGCGAGCTGATCGAGCGGTACAGCCGCAGCCTGCAGCCCGACCGCCGCCATCTGCTCCGGCAGTACCGGATCGTCGACATGGCCCGCAAGGTCGTCGGGGTCGGCAGCGTCGGCACCCGCTGCTGGATCATCCTGCTGCTCGGCAGGGACGACGAGGATCCGCTGCTGCTGCAGGCCAAGGAAGCCGACCGGTCGGTGCTGGCCCCGTACACCGGGACGAGCGCATACGACAACCAGGGTGAACGGGTCGTCGCCGGGCAGCGGCTGATGCAGGCCACCAGTGACATCTTCCTCGGCTGGGAACGCCTCACCGGCATCGACGGACGCCAACGCGACTTCTACATCCGCCAGTTGCGGGACTGGAAGGGCATCGCCGAACCCCAGCTCATGGTCCCCCGGGACATGCGCGCCTTCGGTGAACTCTGCGGCGCCACCCTCGCCCGCGCCCACGCCCGCTCCGGAGACCGCATCGCCATCGCCGCCTACCTCGGCGGCGGCGACGTGTTCGACCGCGCGCTCACCGTCTTCGCCGAGCGCTACGCCGACCAGAACGAACGCGACCACCAAGCCCTCGCCGACGCCGTACGCATTGGCCGGGTCTCCGCCGAAGCCGCGTAACGCGGCCCGGCACCGCGCGAAAGGAGAACCACCCATGACCGAGAACAGGACCCCTGAAGAGACCATCAGTGCGCTCGCCGAGGGCGACGCGCCAGTGTTCGAGACCCTCGTCCAGATGACGACCGACACATTCGAGCGGTCGGGTCTGGACGAGGAGACCTACCTGCTCCTGCGCATCGCCGCGCTCGTGGCGATGGACGCCGCACCCGCCTCCTACCTCCTCAATGTCGGAGCGGCCGGTGAGATCGGCGTCCCGCTGGAAAAGGTGCAGGGGACACTCGTCGCGGTCGCGCCCGTGGTGGGCAGCGCCCGGATCGTGTCGGCCGCGAGTCATATCGCGGAGGCGTTCCAGGCTGCCTGACGCGGCCATCGACCCGGCTGCAAGGCAGTCAGCCGACGGGGCCGGGCCTGGCCGGCTGCCCGGGTAGGTGCCGGCCCAGGGGCTGGAAACGACTGTCGCGCCGCGAGGCACGGCGGAGGCAGGAGGACAAAAATGAGCAGCAACCTGTTCCTGGCATACGACTATCCGCTCCTGGGCGCGTTCTGGACGCTGATGTGGATCTTCCTGTGGATCCTGTGGATCATCCTGCTGTTCCGCGTCATCGGCGATGTCTTCCGCGACGACTCGCTGAGTGGCTGGGCGAAGACGGGATGGACCTTCTTCGTGATCATCCTGCCGTTCCTCGGCGTCTTCGTGTACCTGATCGCCCGGGGACGTGGCATGGGCAAGCGCGAACAGCAGTACGCCAGGGCACAGCAGGAGTCACTCAACGCGTTCATCCGGCAAACCGCCGGAAGTACGGGCACGGGCCGAGCGGACGAGCTGGCCAAGCTCTCCGAGCTCAAGAACAGGGGCGAGATCACCGACGAGGAATTCCAGCACGCCAAGCAGAAGGTCCTGGCGGGCTGATCCCGGCCCGGCCGTCCCGCCTGAGCGCGTCGGCCCGGCCGGGATGGGTACTCGCTCGGACGCGCTACCAGGGATGCGGTGGCGACGGCGTTGAACGGGGATGGCCCAATGGCCGGCCGCCCGCACGACCCGGCCGACCCGGCTGACACGCCCCGCCGCGGTCGCCGTTGTCGGCTGCCGGTGGCGCTCACTGACGGCCGGCGCATTGAGCCGCCAGCTGGTGACCGCCCTGGCCACGTGGCGCCACGAAAGCCAATGGCTTGAGATCGAGCTGCACTGGTCGCTGGACGGTGGCGGATGAGCCGCGCCTTGGAGACCACGCTCAACGGCGGGATCTGTTGTCCCGAACGTGCCGATCCCGCACTGTTCCAGGGAAGTGACCCGGTGCTGCAGCCGGCACGGGGGCGCGGCATCACGTCTCTGGCTGGTCCAGGGGGCCGAGCCTGCGGCGCCCGGGGGTCTCGGGTACGGGTGTACCCTCGCGCAGGTCACGGGAGGTGGCCGCGGCCTTCTCGTGCCAGCGGCCGTACCGCTCGGCGAGGGCTACGGCCGAGACGCCGTGCAGGAGGACACTGAGGCCGACGGTGATCGCGACCACCCGGCCCAGCAGCTCCACTCCGGCCACGTGCTCCTCCACCACGAGCAGGGCCAGCACGACGGACGCGAGACCGCGTGGCCCGAACCACCCGATGTACGCCACCGTGGGCGGCCGCAGACTGCTCCCGGCGAGCGAGAGGGCCACCGGCAGCATCCTGACGACGGTGAGGCTGAGCATCGCGTACAGGATGATCCGCCAGCTCAGGTGCTCCAGCGCAGGGCCCAGCAGCACCGCCCCGAAGACCAAAAGGCTGATCGACGCCAGGAGTCCTCCCAGGTTCTCGGCGAACTCGGCCGTGCGGTCCTGGCCTTCCTTCTCGCCACCGGTTCGGTAACGGCGCAGGGCGAACCCGAAGGCGAATCCGGCGACCCAGGCGGCGATGAAGCCGCTGCCGTCCGTCACGACGGCGAGTTCGTACGACCCTGCCGCGACGGCCAGCAGGTAGACCTGCCGCCACTCCCGCGTGACCCATCCCCTGGCCCGGGACCACTGCAGCAGCCGACCGCCGAGCCCACCGATCAGCAGACCCAGCGCGGTGCTCAGCACGAGTGCACGCCAGAAGACACCCGCCACGCCCTCCTCCGAATACTGCGTGCCCGGGATGGCTGCCAGGAACAGGACGAAGAAGGGCAGCACCATGCCGTCGTTCAGGCCGCTTTCGACATTCAGTCCGTGACGTACGAGCGCCGGGACCCGGGGATGGGAGATGGCGGTCTTTCCGAGGGCGGCGTCGGTGGGGGCGAGGATGGCGCCGACGAGTGCGAGCTCCCACACCGTCAGCCCTGGCAGCAGAGGCCAGGCAAGCAGCCAGCCCGCCCCGATACTCAGCGGCAGTCCGATGCCCAGCAGACGGCCGGGAAGAAAGCCGCCGGTCTGAAGGTCCCGTCTGCGGACCGTCATGGCATCGGTGAACAGGACGAGCGTCAGGGTGGCTTCGAGAAGCGCGATGATCGGTGCGGCGTCGTGCTTCAGGTCGACGATGTCGAGCACGGCCGGCCCGAGGAGGATCCCGGAGCCGACGAACACGATCGCCGACGACAGCGGCGTCGAGGACAGCCGACGCGAGCCCAATGCGTACGCGGCAGTGACGCCCGCCACCGCCACACCGGTCCAGGCGCCACTGCCCATGTTCCGGCCCTCCGGATCCACCCGCCGGACATTGCCGGCCAATTGTCGACTCCTGCGGCGCTGCGGCAGCCCCACTGGTCCCGCATGAACGTGCCCGTGGCCTCCTTCTACAGGTCGGCGAAGCGCTGCCCGCTGACGTCGACGGGGACACGCCGGATGGTGCCGCCCAGGAAGTGGAACGGCGGGTCGTGGTCGGTCAAGACAGGTCGGCGTGCTGGCGGCCCACCGACGCCGCCGGGCCCTGGCACGGACGTCTCTCGGCGCCGCCGATCTTTTCTCCGAGCAGCGCTGAACGCGGCGATCAGCCAGCAGCTCATCACGTTCAACCTCGCCGCTCACGTCGAGCTGGAGTCCGGCAAACGACCGAAGCCGCTGCTGTGGACCGAGCGGCGGGCGGCGCGCTGGCGTGCCACCGGCGAGAAGCCCTCTGCCGTCATGGTGTGGACGCCTGAGCAGTTCGGCGTCTCCCTCGATGCAGCCGAGGGTGAGCGGCTGTACGCGTTCTTCCACCTCTCCGGCACGCGCGGCCTCTCCGAGACCGTCTCGGGGTGGAGACAGGACCCGTCCTCCTGCGTGTGCCGGTGTCCTGCCAGGCGGTGCCGGCACTTCTCCTTCTCCTTGAGTTGACGCTCGCGGTGCCCGCGGAGGACGGCCACGTTCAGGCTGTCGAGGGCGATGGTGCTGGCGCTTCCATCGGTCTTGGGCGCGGACTCGTATGGATCCCAGCCGTCGACCACGATCACCTTGGCGGGTGTGATCAGGCCGGCGTCCAGATCCACATCGGCCCAGTCCTGGCCGGCCCCCTCGCCCCACCGCCTTTCTGCCGCGTCCTCGGGACGCACCGACCTTCCGCCCATCACCCTCCGGGACCTGCGGCACGTCTCCGCGACCCTCACCCACGGCGGCGGTGGTGACCTGCACACGATCAAGGAGACGCTGCGCCACTCCACGATCACGCTGACCTCGGACACGTACACGAGCCTGCTGCCTGAGGTCGACAAAGCCGCCGCAGAAGCCGCCGCCAAGCTGGTACCTCGTGCCCGTAAGGCCGCCTCCGTAGCGGCTGCTGCCGGGACGTCCCCTCACGCATCGCTCACGCACGAGGCCGGGAACGACACAGCGCCCCGACCGGCCGAAGCCAGTCGAGGCGCTGAACAGCAGGTCAGAGGGGGTTTCCCCGCCCTCCGGGCAGTAGGCCGTGTGGGACTCGAACCCACAACCAACGGATTAAAAGTCCGCTGCTCTGCCAATTGAGCTAACGGCCCTCGGCACAACACCCCTGAGCATAGCCGGACGGTGACCGTCAGCCGATCGGGTATCGGCTGACGGGCCACCCGTCCGTCAGTTGAGGGCGACTTACTCGCTTGGCGAAGGTCCACAGACAGCGGCCCAACGGCGTCGATCGCGGACAACGGCGAGGTCGCTCCCGCGGCGGAAAGAAGTCGATGATCTCCAGCGTGGAGGGATCCGGGCGGTGAACGAGATACCCGTCGCCGAGCAGCGAGTCCCCTCCAGGTACCGGTGTCGACCTACGGGTCGTACGGTCGTACACGCCGGCCGGGCCTTCTCCCGGGCAACGCCAGTAGATCCGGCCCATAACTGCCTGGATCTCACTGGGAACGCATGGCGCGTCCATCTCGACGGTTGTCGTTTGTTGTCCGCTGGGAAGGTACGTCAATGCGAGACGTCCGGGCTGGTCAGGAATGGCCTGCCATAGCTCGCTGCCCCGCAGCGAGGCCGCAACGGGCGAGCCGGTCCGCAGCACCTGCTTCGTT
The DNA here is from genome assembly GCF_053599675.1 of Streptomyces sp. NPDC000880. Classification (NCBI taxonomy): domain Bacteria; kingdom Bacillati; phylum Actinomycetota; class Actinomycetes; order Kitasatosporales; family Streptomycetaceae; genus Streptomyces; species Streptomyces sp. NPDC000880. The sequence continues at coordinate 6,743 of NZ_JBSFMS010000079.1, forward strand.
TGAGTGTCGAGCACGTACTGGGTAGCGGGTTCCTCACTGTCGTACACGGCGAATCGGCCCGAGACGCTCACGCCCACGAACTCCCGCGGGTGTCCGTGTGGTCGAGACGTCCCCGGGCCCGCGGACCACCCGCACCACTTCGCGCCCGTCGTCAGCCCACATGTCGAGGTGAGCGACGCCACCGTCCCCGGTGGCCTGCGCCACCCGGCACACCGGGTCGGAGTAACAAGTGCCGGGGTACGTACCGCTTGCCAAATCGGACCTGGGCCCTGGCGCAAGGCTGCCGTCGAGCGCCAGGTCACGCCGGAAGAACTCACTCAGTCCCTCCCCAGGGCAAGAAGACGGCGTGGGGGACCGAGCGCCTGTGCGGCACTGGAACCTTGTTGAGCTGCCCCCCGGCAGACCCCCCCACGCGAGTGGCCGGATCGTAACAGCAGCAACAGCCGTCTCACCGACGCAAACAGGGCCCGTACGACACCCCAGTGTCGTACGGGCCCTGCCAGTCAGGCCGTCAGGTCAGACCAGGTCAGCCGTTGCGCTTCCAGCGCGGCTTGTCGTCACGGCGCCCGAAGGAACCCGTGTTCGTGCCGGTGCCGGTCGTGCCTCCGCGGTGATCGTCGCGGCGGCCGTACGGGCGGTCGCTGCCACCGGAGCGGAAGCCGCCCGCGGGGCGGTCGTCGCGGCGGTCGCGGTTGAACGGACGGTCGCTGCCACGGTGGCCGCCGGTCGGGCGGTCGTCACGGCGGAAGCCGCCCGAGGAACGGTCGTCACGACGCTCGAAGGAACGGCCACCACGGTCGTCACGGTCACGGTTGAAGCCACCCGTGGGGCGGTCGTCGCGACGGAAGCCGCCGGACGACGGACGGTCGTTGTCACGACGGAAGCCACCGCGGTCGTCACGACGCTCGAAGGGTA
>NZ_JBSFMS010000079.1:7753-32901 GCF_053599675.1 Streptomyces sp. NPDC000880
GAACGGCCACCACGGTCGCCGTCACGACGGTCATTGTCCCGACGGTCGTTGTCGCGGCGGAAACCACCCGACGGACGGTCGTTGTCACGACGGAAACCGCCGCGGTCGTCACGACGCTCGAAGGAACGGCCACCACGGTCGCCGTCACGACGGTCATTGTCCCGACGGTCGTTGTCGCGGCGGAAACCACCCGACGGACGGTCGTTGTCACGACGGAAGCCACCGCGGTCACCCCGGTCGCCACCCCGGCGCTCGAAGTTGCCCCGGTCGTCGCGACGCTCCGTCGCCTGCTCCGGCACCGACGCCGCAGCTGCCGCGGCCTCCACCTCGGCCTCGGCGACAGCCGTCACCTCGGCCACCGCCGTCTCCGGGTCGTCGCCCCGCTCGCGCGCCGCGCGCGCCACCAGGCGGTCGGCCTCCTCGCGGAGTTCGGCCGCACGGCGCTGCACGCGCTCCAGTTGCTTGGTCAGGTCGACGACCTCGCGCTCGGCCTGCTTGGCGGCGTTGTTCGCGGAGTCGGCCTGGACCTCGGTCAGCGATCGCGCGCCGGTGATCTCGGCGACCTCCGGGTCGAACGCGCCCGCTCCGGCCACGATGTGGCGCGAGGCGTCGACGCCCGCGTCCTCCATCAGACGGAAGATCTGGCGGCGCTGGTGCGGCAGCGAGAGGGAGACGACAACACCGGACCGGCCGGCGCGAGCCGTACGGCCCGAACGGTGCAGGTAGTCCTTGTGGTCGCCGGCCGGGTCCACGTTCAGGACCAGGTCGATGCCGTCGACGTGGATGCCGCGGGCGGCGACGTCGGTCGCGACGAGCGCGTTGACGTAGCCCTTCTTGAAGTCCTCGAGGACACGGGTGCGGGCGCCCTGCGTCATGCCGCCGTGCAGCGCGTCGGCCTTCACGCCCGACTCGCACAGCTGCTCCGCGATGCGGTCCGCGCCGAGCTGGGTGCGTACGAAGATGATGGTGCGGCCCTTGCGGGCGGCGATCGCCGCCGTGACCGGCGCCTTGTCCTTCGGCTTCACGACGAGCACGTGGTGCGTCATGGTCGTGACGTTGCCCTGGGCGCTGTCGACCTCGTGGCTGACCGGGTTGGACAGGTAGCGCTTGACGAGCGTGCCGATCTCGTTCTCCATGGTCGCGGAGAAGAGCATGCGCTGGCCGCCGGCCGGCACCTGGTCGAGCAGCTCGGTGACCTCGGGCAGGAAGCCCAGGTCGGACATCTGGTCGGCCTCGTCGAGGATCGCGACCTGGATGTTCTCCAGCGAGCAGGCGCCGCGGTTGATGATGTCGCGCAGCCGGCCCGGCGTGGCGACGAGGATGTCGACGCCGCGCTCGAGCGCGTAGATCTGGTTGCCCATGGACGTACCGCCGCAGACGACCTTCATCTTGAGGCCGAGCACATCGCCGTACGGCTGGAGCGCGTCCGCGACCTGCATCGCGAGCTCACGGGTCGGGGTGAGGATGACGCCGCGGGGCTTCTTCTTGTCGGTGTGGCCGCCGGCCAGGGTGGCGAGCAGCGGAAGGCCGAAGGAGAGGGTCTTGCCGGAGCCAGTGCGGCCGCGGCCCAGGATGTCCTTACCGGCCAGGGCGTCCGGGATGGTCGCGGCCTGGATCGGGAAGGGCGTGGTGACGCCGTTCTGCGCGAGCTTGCGGACGACGCCTTCGGGCAGGCCCAGGTCGGCGAAGGTGACAGTCGGCTCAGCGGCCTCGGTGTCAGCGGCCTCGGTGTCAGCGGCCTCGGTGTCAGCGGCCTCGTCGGACTCGACAGCCTCTACAGCCTCGGCAGCGGAAGCCGCCACGGCCTCGTCGTTCTCGGGCATGACGGCGTGATCAGTACTGAAAGTGGACATGCGAAATGCGAAACCTTCCGGAGTCTCGGCACGCGCCCAAACTCCGTGATTCGCAATTCGACCGCCTTAATGCGGTCAGCCACGGCTAGGGAGAGTACGCGCCACGCGGCGCTCTTCTGTGTCGGCGCCGGGCAATGGGATCAAACGATCTACCACCATACGCACCCTCCCCCACTAAAGGCAAACCTAGTCCAAGTGACCCTGGTTACATGGGTCCCATCTGCGGCGACGCCACCGGTTCCGTACACGTCCCCTCCCAGTCGGCCCCTTGTATTGCCCCCGCGTGCACCTGAGGAGCGGACGACGCCGACGGCGGATCGGACGGCTCGCTCGGCTCTGGCGTCGGACTCACCTGTGGCGGCTCGGACGGCGTCGGCTGCGGCGGCTCTGCGGACGGAGACGCTCCGCCTCCGGTCGGCAGCGGCTCCCCCGGCGGCTTCGGCTGCTGCCCGCCCCGCGTGGGCTTCGCAGCGGGCTTCGGGGAACCGCTCGGGCTCGGCGACGCACCCTCGCCGTCCGCACCCTCCTTGCCGGCCTTGCCCGGCTCGCCCTGCCCACCGCCCGCCTGCCGCCCGCCCGGCGCCGCCCGCCCGCCGTCCGGCTCGGCCACCGCCCCACGCCGGTCCGTGGTGGCACGGGGCGCCGGTTTCCCGCCCTCGTCGTCGCTCACGCTCATACAGCCTGCCGAGGCCGCGACCGCCAGCGAAGCAGCGATCGCGACAGCCAAACGGCCGGGTGCGGACAACTGGCGCACGGGCGGCACCTCCAGGGCACAGGACGCGGGTTTCACTGCCCAACTCCCTGTGCCCCACATGGGACACGCCCCCGCGCCCCACAAGGAACGCGCCCTTGTACTCCTCCTACGCCACGAGCCCGCGCGCCAGTTCCGCGCCCAGGAACACCGATCCGAGCCCCACCAGCAGCGACGCGCCCACATTCGCCGCTGCCAGGAACATCCACCCGCGCTCGGCCAGCCGCAGCGTCTCGTACGAAAACGTCGAGTACGTCGTGAGCGCCCCGCACAGACCCGTACCGAGGAGGGCGTATGTCCCCGAGGTCACCGCCGCCCCCGAGAGCACGCCCAGCACCAGGCTCCCGGCCGCGTTGACCACGAAGGTCCCCCACGGGAACACCGAGTCGTTGCGCGCCTGCACCGCACGGTCCGTCAGATACCGCAGGGGCGCGCCGACCGCGGCGCCCACCACCACCAGCAGCCAGTTCACCGCAGGCCCCCTCTGGCCAGGACCGCCCTGGTCGCCGAGGCCGCAAGCCACACCGCGGCGATCGCACCCGCGACGGTCCCGGCCGCGTACGCCATCGCGGTGTCGGCCTCTTCACGTTCGAGGAGCTCGGAGAAGTCGAGCGCGTACGTCGAGAAGGTCGTGAACCCGCCGAGCACCCCGACTCCGAGGAACGGCCGCACCAGCGGATGCGCGCTCCGGCCGCCCTCGCTGACCAGCGGCATCAGCACGCCGATCAGCGCGCAGCCCAGCACATTGATCCAGAAGGTCGCCCACGGGAACGCGCCCGGCGCCGCGGGCCACAGCACGGAGGCCGCGTACCGCGCCGTCGCCCCCGCCGCGCCGCCGACCGAGATCGCCGCGAGCACCGGCCACTTGTGGCTGCCCGCGGTCTCGGCGCGCTGCGCGGGCACATGCAGATCGACATCCGGATCGATCGGCTCCGGCGGCGTATCCGGACTCGTCACCCGTACCCCAGCGCGTGCAGCCGCTCGTCGTCGATCCCGAAGTGATGGGCGATCTCGTGCACCACGGTGATCTCGGTCTCCGCGACCACGTCCTCGCGGGTCTCGCACATCCGCAGCGCCGGCCCGCGGTAGATGGTGATCCGGTCCGGCAGCACGCCCGCGTACCACTCACCGCGATCGGTGAGCGGAGTCCCCTCGTAGAGCCCGAGCAGCTCGGGGTCGTCGGCGGTGGGCTCGTCCTCGACGAACACCGCGACGTTGTCCATCAGCCGCGTCAGCTCCGGCGGGATCCTGTCCAGCGCTTCGGCGACCAATTCCTCGAACTCCTCGCGCGTCATCTCCAGCACCCGGCCATTGTCACGTACGCGGTGCGACCGGTCGCACCGGCATGGCCGCCCGCCGGGCTGGGCATACGGGACCAATGGCCCGCGAAGCCCCGGAACCGATCCGAGCCGCGCTCACCCGGCTCCAGCGCCACTACCGCTCACGCAGCACCAGCCCCACCAGCGCCCTCGTCCACGCCCCTCACCCTTGGACCCGCGCGCTGGGCCTTGCCGCCGTGGTCCTCCTCGGCGCCTGGCTCGGCCTGCTGATCGTCGGCAGCGTCCGTACGCCGGTCGGCCCAATGGACACGAGCATGACCCTGCGCCCGTCCCTGTCCGGTGGCACAAAGATCAACGTCTCACCGCTGGGCGCCCTGGAGCTCGACTCCCATGTCGCACCCATCCGACTCGACGTCGACGTCGACCAGCTCGACCCGGCCCGTTCCCAGGCCCTGGTCGAGCACCCCGAGCGCCTCTCCGGCCTCCAGGACGAGGTCGCCCACGACGTGACGGCCGGCACCACCGAGCTGGCCGTACGCTCCTGCGTCGCCGTCCTCTCCGGCGCGACCGCCCTCGGCCTCGCCGTCTACCGCCGCCCGCGCCGGGCCCTCGCGGCGGGCGGCCTCGCGCTCGCCCTCCTGACCGCCTCCGGCATCTCCGCGTACGCGACGTGGAACCCGAAGTCCGTCCTGGAGCCGAAGTTCTCCGGACTGCTCTCCAGCGCCCCCTCGGTCGTCGGCAACGCGCGCTCCATCGTCACCGAATTCGACGTCTACCAGCAGGAATTGGCGCGCCTGGTCACCAATGTCACCAAGCTGTACGAGGCGACCTCGACCCTCCCCACCTACCGGCCCGACCCCCGCACGATGCGGGTGCTGCACGTCTCCGACATCCACCTCAACCCGGCGTCGTGGCACATCATCGGCTCGCTCGTCGAGCAGTACGGAATCGACGTGATCATCGACTCCGGCGACACCATGGACCACGGCACCGCCGCCGAGAACGGCTTCCTCGACCCGATCTCCGACCTCGGCGCGCCCTACGTCTGGGTCCGCGGCAACCACGACTCCGGCACGACCCAGGCGTATCTCTCCCGCCTCAAGAACGTGCACGTCCTCGACAACGGCCGGGCCGTCACCGTCGCCGGCCTGCGCATCGCGGGCACCGGCGACCCCCAGTTCACCCCCGACCGCTCGGTCGCCGCCCAGGGCGACCCGGCCGAACGCATGGCGGGCATCCGCCTCGCTTCCGCCCTGCGCGACCAGACCCGCGCGGGCACGCCCGTCGACATCGCGATCGCCCACAATCCGGTCGCGGCCCGCGAGACGGACGGCGAGGTCCCGCTGGTCCTGGCGGGCCATGTCCACCACCGCGAGACAGAGGTGCTCGGACTGGGCACGCGCCTGAAGGTCGAGGGCTCGACGGGCGGCGGGGGCCTGCGCGCGCTGGAGAACGAGAAGCCGGAGAAGGTGCGGGCGTCGGTCCTCTATCTGGACCGTACGACCAGACGGCTGCAGGCGTGGGACGAGATCACGCTGGGCGGCCTGGGCCTGACGACGGCCGAGGTCAGCCGCCATCTCCCGGACGAGAACGCCCCCGGGGCGACCCCGTCCCCGAGCGCTCCCTCCGCGCCCCCCTCCAGCCGCCGGTAAACCGTTTTGGCGATAGCTCCCTGCATCCCATATGCTTCTCACGTCCCCGACGCGCTGCGAAGCGCCCAGGTGGGCCCTTAGCCCTCATCGTCTAGTGGCCCAGGACGCCGCCCTTTCAAGGCGGTAGCACGGGTTCGAATCCCGTTGGGGGCACGCAACACTGTGTGCGAGACTTGCGCTCGCACATTGCTTGGTCCTGTGGAGCAGTTTGGAGTGCTCGCCACCCTGTCAAGGTGGAGGCCGCGGGTTCAAATCCCGTCAGGACCGCTGCGGCTGTCGAAGGCCGCGTGGCTGGGTAGCTCAGTTGGTACGAGCGATCGCCTGAAAAGCGATAGGTCGCCGGTTCGACCCCGGCCCCAGCCACAACCCGAAAGCCCCGGCCCCCACGGACCGGGGCTTTCGCCGTACCGGCAGGTCCCGGCTGAGCGGTACGGACGCGCTCTTACTTCCCGCAGAACCGGACGGATCCGCTCCGTACCCCACCGCTCGTGGTGGAAATGTGTTCGCCAGCGCTTTCCCCGGGGTGAGATCCTGGGATCCGTATGTCTACTTCCTTCGCCGACCTTCAGACCCTGCTGGCCGGGGCGTCCCTGCGCGACGCCCACCGGCTCGGCCGCCGTCTCGAAGGCGCCCGCCGTATCCGTAAGCCCGAGGCGCGGCAGGCCGTGCTCGAGGAGATCGCCGCCGAGGCCGAGCAGTCCGCGGCCCGCACGGCCCGTCGGGCCGGCCGGGTGCCCGGGGTCACGTACCCCGAGCAGCTGCCGGTCAGCCAGCGCAGGGACGAGATCCTCGAGGCGATACGGGACCACCAGGTCGTGATCGTCGCCGGCGAGACCGGCTCGGGCAAGACGACCCAGATCCCGAAGATCTGCCTTGAGCTGGGCCGCGGCGTACGGGGCATGATCGGCCATACGCAGCCGCGAAGGATCGCCGCCCGCACCGTCGCCGAACGTGTCGCGGAGGAGCTCCGCACACCCCTCGGCGAGGCGGTCGGCTGGAAGGTCCGGTTCACGGACCAAGTCGGCGGCGACACCTTCGTCAAGCTGATGACGGACGGCATCCTCCTCGCCGAGATCCAGACGGACCGCGAGCTGCGCGCGTACGACACGATCATCATCGACGAGGCCCACGAGCGGTCCCTCAACATCGACTTCCTGCTCGGCTATCTCGCCCAGCTGCTGCCCAGACGCCCCGACCTCAAGGTGATCATCACCTCCGCCACGATCGACCCGGAGCGCTTCTCCCGCCACTTCGGCGACGCCCCGATCGTCGAGGTCAGCGGCCGTACGTACCCCGTAGAGGTGCGCTACCGCCCCCTCCTCGAGGACGACAGCGAGGAGAGCGACCGCGACCAGATCACCGCCATCTGCGACGCCGTCGAGGAGCTCCAGGGCGAGGGCAAGGGCGACGTCCTCGTCTTCCTCTCCGGCGAGCGCGAGATCCGCGACACCGCGGACGCGCTCAACAAGAAGCAGTACCGCTTCACAGAGGTACTCCCCCTCTACGCACGGCTCTCGCACGCCGAGCAGCACCGCGTCTTCCAGCCGCACACCGGCCGCCGCATCGTCCTCGCCACGAACGTCGCCGAGACCTCGCTGACCGTCCCCGGCATCAAGTACGTGATCGACCCGGGCACTGCCCGTATCTCCCGCTACAGCCACCGCACCAAGGTCCAGCGCCTCCCCATCGAGCGGATCAGCCAAGCCAGCGCCAACCAGCGCAAGGGCCGCTGCGGCCGGACGTCCGACGGTATCTGCATCCGCCTCTACTCCGAGGACGACTTCAACTCCCGTCCCGAGTTCACGGACGCCGAGATCCTTCGCACGAACCTCGCCTCCGTCATCCTCCAGATGACCGCCGCCGGCCTCGGCGACATCGAGAAGTTCCCCTTCATCGACCCGCCGGACCACCGCAATATCCGCGACGGCGTCCAGCTCCTCCAGGAACTGGGCGCGTTCGACCCGGCCCAGAAGGATCCCAAGAAGAAGCTCACGCAGCTCGGCCGCAAGCTCTCCCAGCTCCCGGTCGACCCGCGCCTCGCCCGTATGGTCATCGAGGCCGACAAGAACGGCTGCGTACGCGAGGTCATGGTGATCGCTGCCGCGCTCTCCATCCAGGACCCGCGCGAGCGGCCCGCCGACAAGCAGACGCAGGCCGACCAGCAGCACGCCCGCTTCAAGGACGAGACCTCCGACTTCCTCGCCTTCCTCAGTCTCTGGCGGTACATCCGCGAGCAGCAGAAGGAGCGCGGCTCCTCCAGCTTCCGCCGGATGTGCAAGCAGGAGTATCTGAACTTCCTGCGCATCCGCGAGTGGCAGGACATCTACGCGCAGCTGCGTACCGTCGCCAAGCAGATGGGCATCCACCTCAACGAGGAGGACGCTCCCGAGCAGTCCGTCCACACCTCGCTGCTGGCCGGTCTGCTGTCGCACATCGGCCTGAAGGACACCGACAAGAACGAGTATCTGGGCGCCCGCAGCGCCAAGTTCGCGGTCTTCCCCGGCTCGGCGCTCTTCAAGAAGCCCCCGCGCTTCATCATGTCGGCGGAGCTCGTCGAGACGTCACGGCTGTGGGCCCGCGTCAACGCCAAGGTGGAGCCCGAGTGGATCGAGCCGCTCGCCGGGCATCTGATCAAGCGCACCTACAGCGAGCCGCACTGGGAGAAGGACCAGGCGGCGGTGATGGCGTACGAGCGGGTCACGCTGTACGGCGTGCCGATCGTGGCCCAGCGCAAGGTGAACTACGGACGCATCGACCCCGAGACGTCCCGCGAGCTGTTCATCCGTAACGCGCTGGTCGAGGGCGACTGGCGTACGCACCACAAGTTCTTCGCCGACAACCGCAAACTCCTCACCGAGGTCGAGGAGTTGGAGCACCGGGCGCGGCGCCGCGACATCCTCGTGGACGACGAGACGCTCTTCGACTTCTACGACCAGCGAGTGCCCGAACACGTGGTCTCGGGCGCTCACTTCGACTCCTGGTGGAAGCACGCGCGCCGGGACGAGCCCGAACTCCTCGACTTCGAGCGCGAGATGCTCATCAACGAGAAGGCCGGGCAGGTCACCAAGGACGACTATCCGGACTCCTGGCGGCAGGGCGGGCTGAAGTTCCGGGTGACGTACCAGTTCGAGCCGGGCGCGGACGCGGACGGTGTGACCGTCCACATCCCGCTCCAGGTGCTGAACCAGGTCACGAGCGAGGGCTTCGACTGGCAGATCCCGGGGCTGCGCGAGGAGGTGGTGATGGAGCTGATCCGCTCCCTCCCCAAGCCGATCCGCCGGCACTACGTCCCCGCCCCGAACTATGCGAAGGCGTTCCTGGAGAGGGCTGTGCCGCTCCAGGAGCCGCTGCCCGTCACCCTCGCGCGCGAGCTGCAGCGCATGGTCGGCGTCCCGGTCACGGCGGACGACTTCGATCTGTCCCGGGTTCCCGACCACCTCAAGATCACGTTCCGGATCGTCGACGAGCGCCGCAGGAAGCTCGCGGAGGCCAAGGACCTGGAGGCGCTGAAAGTCCAGCTCAAGCCGGAGGCGCGCCAGGCCCTCTCGAAGGCCGCGGCGGCCGCCACGTCCGGGCCTGCGGGCCAGTCCCTGGAGCGCACCGGCCTCACGGACTGGACGATCGGCACGCTGTCCCGCGTCTTCGAGACGCGCAGGGCCGGCCAGCCGGTCAAGGCGTACCCGGCGCTCGTCGACGCCGGTGAGAGCGTGTCCGTACGCCTCTTCGACACCGAGGCAGAGCAGCAGCAGGCGATGTGGCAGGGCACGCGCAAGCTGATCCTGCTCAACATCCCGGTAAACCCCGCCAAGTTCGCCTCGGACAAGCTCAACAACCAGCAGAAGCTGGCCCTGTCCCGTAATCCGCACGGCTCGATCCAGGCGCTCTTCGAGGACTGCGCCGCGGCTGCGGCGGACAAGCTGATCGCCGACCACGGCGGCCCGGCCTGGGACGAGGAGTCGTTCCGCAAGCTGTACGACAAGGTCCGCGCGGATCTCGTCGACGTGACGGTACGGACGGTGGACCAGGTCCAGCAGATCCTGGCCGCCTGGCAGGCCTGCGAGCGCCGTCTGAAGGCGACGAACAGCCTGACCCTGGTGGCCAACGTCCAGGACGTACGCGAGCAGCTGGCGGCCCTCATGCCGCCCGGCTTCGTCACCATGACCGGCCTGAGGCGGCTGGCGGACCTCATGCGCTATCTGGTCGCGGTGGACCGCCGGCTCCAGCAGATGCCGACGGGCGTCCAGCGCGACACGACGCGCATGGAGAAGGTCCACGAGATGCAGGACGAGTACGCCTGGCTCCTGGAGCAGATGCCGCAGGGCCGCCCGGTCCCGCGGGAGGTTCTGGACATCCGCTGGATGATCGAGGAACTGCGGGTGAGCTACTTCGCGCACGCGCTGGGCACGGCGTACCCGGTCTCGGACAAGCGCATCGTGAAGGCGATCGACGCGGCGGCGCCGTAGCGCGTCCGTCGCCTTGGGTGAGTTCGACCGGAGCATCTGACCTGCTGTACAGTCTTGCTTCGCAGCGCACGGCAAGAAGCGCAGCGAAATCTGGTCCTGTGGAGCAGTTTGGAGTGCTCGCCACCCTGTCAAGGTGGAGGCCGCGGGTTCAAATCCCGTCAGGACCGCAGTGATACGAAGGCCCGCATCCGTCAAGGACGCGGGCCTTCGCCGTGCATGGACACGGCCGCCGGAGGCCGCGCCCGCGGCGGAGCCGCAATCAGACACAGCAAAGGCCGCCAGCACCGCCCGCCCCACCCATGGCCCGCATCATCAAAGACGCGGGCCTTCGCCGTGCATGGACCCTTCAAGGCGGCGGCCTTCCTCATCCGGGCGTCTTGACGGCGTCATCCGCCACCGGTACCCAGTCACTAGGGGACGGCACACACCGGAGGTGACGCGCATGGCGGCGTCCGCAGCGAGGCAACACGAGACCAGGGCGCTGCTGCGCGCCCATCTGAACGCCGCCACGTCCGGCTACCGGCATCTCACCCGTCGCTGCGCCATCTGCCATCGCCTCCAACGGCTCGCCATGGAACCCTCCGCACCCGCCCCAGCCGAGGACGAAGGCCCTATCACCCGGTGACAGGCTCGCCTTTGGCAAGGGCTGTGCGGTGTGACGGGAGTCACCTCACGGGTTTCCCGAACCCGTGGACTTACCACCTCCCTACAACCGGCCAATTTAATATGTGCAATTGCACCACCCCCTGAGCGCCTCCGCGCACCTCCGCCCCACATCCCGAGCCGGCCGCGCACCCCGCCCCCCCCAGGCACAAAAAGATCGCGCTGGACCCGGCGGAGTCCAGCGCGATCGATGACGAAGTCCGTTGGGGCGGACACCCGTCATGTGGAGCTATAGGGGGGCTTGCCGGGATAGGGGTCCCGGAAACGCCCGATCAATGGGGTGTTCAGGCCTCGCTACGCTGCTGCGGAATACCCGCAAGCAGTGCGCGGACCTCTGCCTCGCGATACCGACGATGCCCACCGAGCGTGCGGATGGACGTGAGCTTGCCTGCCTTAGCCCAGCGGGTGACCGTCTTCGGGTCCACGCGGAACATCGTGGCAACCTCAGCCGGGGTCAGCAGCGGCTCTGCATCAGGGGTGCGAGCGGTCATGAGCGGCCTCCTCGGGAGAACCGAACCATCTCGGTTCTTTCCTCTAAATTCTGCACCTTGACCCGCGTTGCCCGAAATGGCGGACGCGGGTCGAGTCGGTTATAGGACGAACGGCTTGTCCTCGGCACTACAACTACACCATCTGTCCAGCCACGTCGGCCAAACCGACGGAATTGCCCTCCGAGGTGTTCATCAGCGGCGGAAGTCCGATGGACCATGCCATAACGGACAGTCACGCCACAGTGACGATCAGTCACAGTGGCGATCGGGGGTCATCAAACCCCCCATAGAGAGCAATGCCGAGTGTTCCGCCCGTAGTTGGACGGAAGGAGCCCTCCCTGGGCCCCTTGTCCTATTTTGACACGACGGTAGGTGATAGACGCAAGAGCCCAGTAAGTTACGTCCGTCACGCTTGAGACAAAGGCCCGGATCGGGCCCTACGTCCTGGACCGATGGCCTCAATGATCCTCAATGACCAACAGAACCGCTCAGTTCGCGAACTGAAGGTCCCTCACAGCCCGCCAGCGCTCCACCAGACGGGCGTACGCCTCGCCCGCGCCCTCGCCGTCCCCGTCCCGCAGCGCCGCGATCCCCGCGGCCAGATCCGCCGCCGAGCGGTCCTCGGCGAGCTGCGGTCCGGTAAGAGCGTGCACCAGGCCGCCGTAGTCGAGCTCGACCAGGGAGCGCGGATGGAACTCCTCCAGCCACCGCCCCACGTCCACCAGGCTCTCGGTCAGCTGCCCCTCCTCGATCGTCTCTCTCAGCGTCTTCAGTGCGCGGGCCACCCGCCGCCTGGCCTGCACCATCGGCGTCCGGTAGCGCAGCAGGGCCGCCGCGGGCCCCGCCGGCTCGTACTCGCGCTCGTCGTCCGAGAAAAGCACGAACCAGCGCACCGGCACCTGCCAGACCGACGTACGGATCCAGGGCCGCGCGTCCGGGTTGCGCTCGCGCCACTGCCCGTAGTCCGCGGCCGCCTGCCCGCGCACCACCGGCGGCAGCGCCGCGTCGAGGAGGGCTGTGGGCAACAGCTCCGCCAGCTCCTCCAGCGCCAGCCAGCCGCGCAGCCTGGTGCGCCACGGACAGACGCACACGACTCCGTCCACCTCCGTGACAAAGGCGTCGCCACTCTCGTGGACCGGCACCGGGACCGGCGGGGTGGGCAGCAAATCGGCCAGCGAGCGGCGCAGTTCGTCCTGCGCGGTGGGAGTGTGCTCCCGGCGGGCGTAGCGGGCCCAGTGGCTCCGCTCCGGCTCGGGAAAGGCCGCCAGCGGCTCGTACACCCGCAGGTAGGCCGCGTAAGGGACGAGGACCGAGGACAACGCTGGCATGCCGCAAATCCTTCCACGCCCGTACTCCGCCAGGGGGTGATCCTCAGCACTGCGTCGGATCTACGCACGCGTAGGATTTACCCTCGTGCCGAAACTTAAGGCTTCCCCACCCTTCCCCTGCCACAAGCGACGGGGAGACCCCAAGGAAGTCCTTCCTCCGCCGCTTCGTACTTGGGAGTCACCACCGTGACCGATGTGACCGGCACGCCTATCGATGTACTGCACACCCTGTTCCGATCGGACCAGGGAGGACACGAGCAAGTCGTGCTGTGCCAGGACCGCGCCTCCGGCCTGAAGGCCGTCATCGCCATCCACTCCACCGCCCTGGGCCCGGCCCTGGGCGGCACCCGCTTCTACCCGTACGCCACCGAGGAAGAGGCCGTCGCGGACGCGCTGAACCTGTCCCGGGGCATGTCGTACAAGAACGCCATGGCCGGTCTCGATCACGGCGGCGGCAAGGCCGTGATCATCGGTGACCCGGCGAAGATCGAAGCCCGTCAGAGAACAGAGCTGCTGCTCGCCTACGGCCGGTTCGTGGACTCCCTCGGCGGCCGCTATGTGACGGCCTGCGACGTCGGCACGTACGTGGCGGACATGGACGTCGTGGCCCGCGAGACGCGCTGGGCCACCGGCCGCTCCCCCGAGAACGGCGGCGCCGGCGACTCGTCGGTCCTGACGGCCTACGGCGTCTTCCAGGGCATGCGGGCCTCTGCCCAGCACCTGTGGGGCGACCCGACGCTGCGCGGCCGCAAGGTCGGCATCGCGGGCGTCGGCAAGGTCGGACACCACCTGGTCGAGCACCTGCTGCAGGACGCCGCCGAGGTCGTGATCACGGATGTGCGCGAGGAGTCCGTACGCCGGATCCTCGACAGGCACCCGCAGGTCACAGCGGTTGCGGACACGGACGCCCTGATCCGTACGGAGGGCCTGGACGTCTACGCCCCGTGCGCGCTCGGCGGCGCGCTGAACGACCACTCCGTGCCCGTGGTCACCGCGAAGGTGGTGTGCGGCGCCGCCAACAACCAGCTCGCGCACCCGGGCGTCGAGAAGGACATCGCGGACCGCGGAATCCTCTACGCCCCCGACTATGTGGTGAACGCCGGCGGAGTCATCCAGGTCGCCGACGAGCTGCACGGCTTCGACTTCGACCGCTGCAAGGCGAAGGCGGCGAAGATCTTCGACACCACGCTGGCAATATTCGCTCGTGCGAAGGAAGACGGGATTCCGCCGGCCGCGGCCGCGGACCGGATCGCCGAGCAGCGGATGGCGGAGGCCCGCGGCCACTGACCTCGCAGGCCCTGGCCCGCCGACTGGGAGACAAGACTCACCCCGGTCGGCGGGTCGACTGCCGAGAAGGGGTTAAAATCGCAGTTGACCAGCGAGGACAGGGCTCCTCGCGGGTTCTGTGAAGTGGCGCGTCATGCGGGCGGCGTACCGTATGGCCGCGGAAGCAGGTACCGTTGAAGCCCTACGGGCCGGTCTCTCCACGGAGAGCCCGTTCCGAATCATGAACGCGTGTCAAGACTCTGGGGCCGTCGAGCCCCGTCACCGAGGGGGTCGAGCCATGGGGCGCGGCCGGGCCAAGGCCAAGCAGACAAAGGTCGCCCGCCAGCTGAAGTACAACAGCGGCGGGACTGACCTGTCGCGTCTGGCCAACGAGCTGGGCGCTTCGACTTCGAGTCAGCCTCCGAACGGCGAGCCGTTCGAGGACGACGACGAGGAAGACGACCCGTACGCACAGTACGCGGATCTGTACAACGACGACGAGGACGAGGACGACGAGTCCGGTCCGTCGTCACAGCGCCGCGGCGCTTGACGTTGCACTAGGCCGTTGCACTAGGCACACACCGACCCGGTCCGGGGCTCGCCTCCGGACCGGTTTCTGTGCTGTTCAGCTTGTGACTGTGCCTAATGTGAATACGTGCCCGTGAGGGTCGCGCCCGTCGCGCGGTCGCCGCGGTCCGTGATCTCTCCCGCGACCCAGGCGTCGACGCCGCGGTCCGCGAGCGTGGTCAGTGCCGCGTCCACCGACTCCTCGGGGACGACGGCGATCATGCCCACGCCCATGTTGAGGGTCTTCTCCAGCTCGAGACGCTCGACCTGGCCGGCCTTGCCGACGAGGTCGAAGACAGCGCCGGGGGTCCAGGTCGAACGGTCGACGACCGCGTGCAGATTGTCCGGAATGACCCGGGCGAGGTTGTTGGCAAGACCGCCGCCGGTGATGTGGCTGAAAGCGTGCACCTCGGTGGTCCGGGTGAGCGCCAGGCAGTCCAGCGAGTAGATCTTGGTGGGCTCGAGCAGTTCCTCGCCGAGGGTGCGCCCGAACTCCGCCACCTGCTGGTCCAGCGCCATGTTCGCGCGGTCGAAGAGCACGTGACGTACGAGCGAGTACCCGTTGGAGTGAAGGCCCGAGGACGCCATGGCGATGACCACGTCACCCGTACGGATACGATCCGCGCCCAGCAGCCGGTCGGCCTCGACCACGCCCGTACCGGCGCCGGCGACGTCGAAGTCGTCCTCACCGAGGAGCCCGGGGTGCTCGGCGGTCTCGCCGCCGACCAGCGCGCAGCCGGCCAGCACACAGCCCTCGGCGATGCCCTTGACGATGGCGGCGACGCGCTCCGGGTGAACCTTGCCGACACAGATGTAGTCGGTCATGAAGAGCGGCTCGGCCCCGCAGACGACGAGATCGTCGACGACCATGCCGACGAGGTCGTGGCCGATCGTGTCGTACACGCCCATCCGGCGAGCGAGGTCGACCTTCGTGCCGACGCCGTCCGTGGCCGAGGCGAGCAGGGGGCGCTCGTAACGCTTGAGGGCGGAGGCGTCGAAGAGACCGGCGAAGCCGCCGAGACCGCCGAGGACCTCGGGGCGCTGCGTCTTCTTCACCCACTCCTTCATCAGCTCGACGGCGCGGTCACCCGCCTCGATGTCGACACCTGCTGACGCGTAGCTGGCACCGGTGGACTCAGCAGACATGGCCAAGAACTTTCGTGTCGTAAAACGGGGGCGTTACGGGCGACGGAGCGCGTCGGCGGCATCGGCGCCGCCGGCCAACTCGGTCTCCAGAAGCTGCTTGCCGAGCAGTTCGGGATCGGGCAGATCCATCGGGTACTCGCCGTCGAAGCAGGCGCGGCAGAGATTCGGCTTGGCGATGGTGGTCGCCTCGATCATGCCGTCGATGGAGATGTACGAGAGTGAGTCGGCGCCCAGCGAGGTGCCGATCTCCTCGATCGTCATGCCGTTGGCGATCAGCTCGGCGCGGGTCGCGAAGTCGATGCCGAAGAAGCAGGGCCACTTCACCGGGGGGGACGAGATCCGGATGTGGACCTCGGCGGCGCCGGCCTCGCGGAGCATCTTGACCAGGGCGCGCTGGGTGTTGCCGCGGACGATCGAGTCGTCGACGACGACCAGGCGCTTGCCCCGGATGACTTCCTTGAGGGGGTTCAGCTTGAGGCGGATGCCGAGCTGGCGGATGGTCTGGGAGGGCTGGATGAAGGTGCGGCCGACGTAGGCGTTCTTCACCAGACCGGAGCCGTAGGGGATTCCACTGGCTTCGGCGTAGCCGATGGCGGCGGGGGTGCCGGACTCCGGCGTCGCTATCACCAGATCCGCGTCGACCGGGGCTTCCTTGGCGAGCCTGCGTCCCATCTCCACACGGGAGAGATAGACGTTCCGGCCGGCGATGTCCGTGTCGGGGCGGGCGAGGTAGACGTACTCGAAGACACAGCCCTTGGGCTTCGCTTCCGCGAAGCGGGAGGTGCGGATGCCGTTCTCGTCGATGGCGATGAGCTCGCCCGGCTCGATCTCGCGGACGAAGCTGGCGCCGCAGATGTCGAGCGCGGCGGACTCGCTCGCGACGACCCAGCCGCGTTCGAGGCGGCCGAGGACGAGGGGGCGGATGCCCTGGGGGTCGCGGGCGGCGTACAGGGTGCCCTCGTCCATGAAGACGAGGGAGAACGCGCCCTTGACCTCCGGGAGCACCTTGGCCGCGGCCGCTTCTATGGTGAGCGGCTTGCCGTCGTCGTCGACCTGGCCCGCGAGGAGCGCGGTGACCAGATCGGTGTCGTTGGTGGCGGCGACCTGGGTGGCCCGGCCGTTCTCCTTGGGGAGCGCGGCGACCATTTCGGCGAGCTGGGCGGTATTGACCAGGTTTCCGTTGTGGCCGAGCGCGATGGAGCCGTGGGCGGTGGCCCGGAAGGTCGGCTGTGCGTTCTCCCACACGGAGGCGCCCGTGGTCGAGTAGCGGGCGTGACCGACCGCGATGTGGCCCTGGAGGGAGCCGAGAGATGTCTCGTCGAAGACCTGGGAGACCAGGCCCATGTCCTTGAATACGAGGATCTGGGAGCCGTTGCTCACCGCGATTCCCGCGGATTCCTGACCTCGATGTTGGAGGGCGTATAGCCCGAAGTAAGAGAGCTTCGCGACCTCTTCGCCCGGGGCCCAGACACCGAAGACGCCGCAAGCGTCCTGGGGGCCTTTCTCACCGGGGAGCAGGTCGTGGTTGAGTCGTCCGTCACCACGTGGCACGGCACCGAGTGTAGGCGAGATCGACCACTGGTCCGAATTGGGGATGCGTGGGTGGGGTCGGCGGGGGTGTGGGCGGGGGCCCGAACGGGCGCTGGGCCTGCGGATCGGCGTCCTGACGGGCCTCCGGACGGGCGTCCACACTGCGGGACGACGTTGGCAGGTACGCGCCCGGGGGACAGGTTCCTGGGCCGGCAGCAGCTCACCGCGGGGTCGCTGACAGTCGTCGGAACGGACTCCCCCCACCCGCCCTTGAGATCCGGTGGTTCGGGGCACCCCTGGCTCCCTGCGGGGCGCAGCTTCGGGCCGCGGGGCTCGGTAGCCGGGTGGCTCGACATCACGCCGGCGGGCCCGACGGATCCGCCCGCACCGGGCAGGCTTCGCGCCGGGGGGGGCGGGATGGCTCCGTTCACCAGGCGGGACTTCGCACCGGGCTGCGCCCGCGGCGGCAGCTTCGCGCCGCGGTGTGCGAGGCGGCTCCGAGTCGCGCGGGCCCCATGGCCGCGGCAGCTTCGAACCGCGGGGGCTCCTGGCGGCGGTGGAGCCGGGCCGGCTCGCCGAACTCGGGCGGCGTGGGAGAGGACCGACGCCCGGGCCGCTCCCCTACCCCGGCCTGATCACTACCCCCCGCCTGATCACTTCGCCGGCGCCGCCGTCGCGGCCAGTCCCTTGCCGTCCGCCGCGGTGAGGGACAGCCCGCGGTGCTGCAGTTTGTACGTCACCTTGCCGTCGAGGACCTTGAGCAGGTGGCTCTCCAGCGTCATCGCCGTGCCCGTGCACATTTTCCGCGTGGTGGCGAGGCGGTCGAAGGTGATCGCGGAGCCGGAGATCTTCGCGGTGGTCGTGAAGGTGTTGCAGCCGAGGTTGCCGCGTACGGAACCGTCCTTGCCGAAGGTCAGATACGCGTTCTTCTCCGTGCCGGGGGGCAGCGAGGAGGCGGTCTCGCCGGAGAGGAGGGAGTTCACGGTCCACTTGGTGCCGACCAGCGGCGCCGGGCGCTCGGAGGTGAGGGCGATGGAGTCGCCCTTCTCGGTGGTCAGCGTGAGCTTCTCGTCGGCGACCTTCGCCTTGAGCTTGCCGGAGAAGGCCGCCCGCAGCGCGTCCTCGAAGCCCTGGATGTCCTTGGCGCAGCCCATCTCGGTCATCTCGCCCGGGCCGACGGTGATCGTGTCACCGTCGACCTTGACGTCCGCGCCGAAGTGGTTGCAGCCGTAGTTGCCCTGGGCGCGGCCCTTGCTGGTGATCTCGACGTGCGCGCCGTCCGGGGCCGCGGACTTCTTGCCGTCGACGGTCACGCTGGCGACGGACCAGTGGACGCCGGTGAGGGGCAGATCGGTCGTGACCGATCCGTCACCGCCGGCACCGGATCCCGATTCCGTGCCGCAGGCGGCGAGCGCGAGGAGGGCCAGGGCGGTGACAGGAATGCTCAGCTGGTTGCGCATATCGATGGGACGGGGGTGGCGGAGCTCTGGTTCCCCCGGTTCCCTCCGTTGCCCCGGCCGGAACGCCGCCGTCAGCCCAGGATCGGGAGCAGCCCCGAAAGGTCGGCGCGCTCGCCGCTCGCGCTGACCTTCGCCGCCTCGACGGCCTTCGCCCATCCCGTACGCCCGGTGGCGAGGCGGATCCAGGTCAGCGGGTCGGTCTCGACGGTATTGGGCGGGGTGCCACGGGTGTGCCGCGGCCCCTCGACGCACTGCACGACTGCGAACGGCGGCACCCGCATCTCGACCGACCCGCCGGGCGCCTTCACCGCGAGGGCGTCGGCGAGCAGCCTGGTGCAGGCGGCGAGCGCCTGCCGGTCGTACGGGATGTCGAGGCCGGTCGCCTCGCTCAAGTCGTCGGTGTGCACGACGAGTTCGACGGTGCGGGTGACGAGATAGTCGCCGAGCCGCATCGCGCCTACGCGGGTGCCGACGAGCCGGTCGCCGGAGGCGGCGGGCAGCAACTCGGCGAGCCGGGCGGCGGTTTGCGCGTACAACTCCGGCGGCTGCGCGCTCGCCGCGATCTCCTTGGTGTCGTCAGAGACGTTCCTGGCGTGCGCGACCGTCGCGAACGGCCAGTCCAGCAGCTCGACTTCGAGCGTGGCCGGCGCGGGCTGCTCAAGACAGTCGCCGACCGCGCCGACCGCCATGGTGATGTGCCCGGCCAGATCGCGCACGGTCCAGTCCCCGAGCCGGGTGGGGCGGTCGAGCTGCTCGGGCGTGAGGGCGCCGACCGCCTGCTGAACGTGGGCGAACTGGGTGAGGACGGCGGTACGGATCTTGGCGAGGTCGTAGGCGCGGGTGCGCTTCTTGGCCGGTGGCATGGGACCGACATTAAGGGTTGGGTACGACAGCGGCCGTGCGGGCTGAGCGCCGGCAGGCAGCGCTCACGCCATGCCTGACCGGCGGCGGCGGGGGTGGAAAGGGCCCGGTGCACGCGGGCGGAGGTGCGCAGCTGCCGCGGGTACCAGGCAGGCCACGATGCAGCAGCGGTAGAAGATCATGAGCGCCTTAGGGACGGACATACGTGTTCCCCCTTGGCGATTACGTCAGTGCGGGCGGGCGGCGGCCAGCCCCACGAGCAACGGCACCACCGATGCCCGGCACCTCGTAGCGGCCGCGGCTCGGCGTGTGCAGCCAGCCCGCACCGGTCAGCCCGCGCAGATGGTGGTAGGTCTGGCCCGTCGTGCCGAGCCCTTCGAGCTCGGTCAGTTCGGCAGCCGTACGCCGGCCGCCGAGGATCTCGCGCAGCAGCTGCAGCCGTACGGCGCTGCCGAGCGCCGCGACGGACTCCGCGGTCTGCTCCCAGTCGGCGGCGAGCAGGCCGTCCGTGAGCGCCCCGTACTGCCACTCGTACCGCTCATGCGTGGGCAGTCTCACGGACCCCGTGAACAGCACACCGCCGTCCGGCACATTCGCCCCGGCGAGCTGCAGCTTGAGTCCTTCCAGTGCCCAGAAGCCGCCCTTTCCCAGCTTCGGCGCCCTCGGCTGGTCCCGCGCTCTCCAGCGCCGCGAACCGGCGCTCCAGCTCGGCGACGCGCTCCTCCAGTTCAATGCTCTGATCTACGTAGTTACGTCATCACGCACAAGGGGGAAACGGCTGAGCCCCCACCCCGGCAGGGGGCAGGGGCTCAGCCGGCAGTGCGCCGATCCAGCAACGCGTCAGACCAGCAGACCAGGAATGGTCTCCTCGTGCGCCGTACGCAGCTGAGTCAGCGGGATGCTGAACTCGCCCTGGAGCACGACCTCTTCCCCGTCCACCACACCGATGCGCGTCACCGGCAGCCCTCGCGCCCCGCACATGTCGTTGAAGCGGAGCTCCTCGCTGCGCGGCACCGAGACGACCGCGCGCCCCGCCGACTCGCTGAACAGGAAGGTGAAAGCGTCCAGACCGTCCGGCACGATCAGCCGCGCGCCCGTCCCGCCGCGCATGCACGACTCGACGACCGCCTGGATCAGACCACCGTCCGACAGGTCGTGCGCCGCGTCGATCATGCCGTCGCGGGATGCGGAGATCAGGATCTCGCCGAGCAGCTTCTCGCGGTCCAGGTCCACGGCCGGCGGCAGTCCGCCGAGGTGGTCGTGGATCACCTGGGACCAGGCCGAGCCGCCGAACTCCTCACGCGTGTCGCCCAGCAGGTAGAGGAGCTGGCCCTCTTCCTTGAAGGCGATCGGCGTACGGCGGTTGACGTCGTCGATCACACCGAGGACCGCCACGACCGGCGTCGGGTGGATGGCGACCTCGCCGGTCTGGTTGTAGAGCGAGACATTGCCGCCCGTGACCGGGGTGCCCAGCTGGAGGCAGCCGTCCGCGAGACCGCGCGTGGCCTCCGCGAACTGCCACATGACATCCGGGTCCTCGGGCGAGCCGAAGTTCAGGCAGTCCGAGATGGCGAGCGGCTTGGCGCCGGATGCGGCGACATTGCGGTACGCCTCCGCCAGCGCGAGCTGCGCGCCCGTGTACGGGTCGAGCTTCGCGTACCGGCCATTGCCGTCGGTCGCCATGGCCACGCCCAGGTTCGACTCCTCGTCGATCCGGATCATGCCCGCGTCCTCGGGCTGGGCCAGCACGGTGTTGCCCTGCACGAAACGGTCGTACTGGTCGGTGATCCAGGACTTCGACGCCTGGTTCGGCGAGGAGACCAGGGCGAGGACCTGCTCACGCAGCTCGTCGGAGCTCGCCGGCCGGGGAAGCTTGTTCGCGTCGTCGGCCTGGAGCGCGTCCTGCCACTCGGGACGGGCGTAGGGACGCTCGTACACCGGGCCCTCGTGGGCAACGGTCCGCGGCGGGACGTCGACGATCTGCTCGCCGTGCCAGAAGATCTCCAAACGCTCGCCGTGGGTCACCTCACCGATGACGGTGGCGATGACGTCCCACTTCTCGCAGATCTCCAGGAAGCGTTCGACCTTGTCGGGCTCGACGATCGCGCACATTCGCTCCTGCGACTCGCTCATGAGGATTTCCTCGGGCGAGAGGCTCGCGTCACGCAGCGGGACGGTGTCGAGCTCGACGCGCATGCCGCCGGAGCCGGCGCTCGCCAGCTCGCTCGTCGCGCAGGACAGGCCCGCGCCGCCGAGGTCCTGGATGCCCGCGACCAGCTTCTCCTTGAAGATCTCGAGCGTGCACTCGATGAGGAGCTTCTCCTGGAAGGGGTCGCCGACCTGGACGGCGGGGCGCTTGGCGGGACCCGTCGAATCGAACGTCTCGCTCGCCAGGACCGAGACGCCGCCGATGCCGTCGCCGCCCGTGCGGGCGCCGTACAGGATGACCTTGTTACCCGGACCCGAGGCCTGCGCGAGGTGGATGTCCTCGTGCCTCATCACGCCGATGCAGCCCGCGTTGACCAGGGGGTTGCCCTGGTAGCAGGCGTCGAAGACGACCTCGCCGCCGATGTTCGGCAGGCCGAGGCAGTTGCCGTAGCCGCCGATGCCCGCGACGACGCCCGGCAGGACGCGCTTGGTGTCGGGGTGGTCGGCAGCGCCGAAGCGCAGCGGGTCGACGACCGCGACCGGGCGGGCGCCCATGGCGAGGATGTCGCGGACGATGCCGCCGACGCCGGTGGCAGCGCCCTGGTAGGGCTCGATGTACGACGGGTGGTTGTGCGACTCGACCTTGAAGGTGACCGCGTACCCCTGGCCGACGTCCACGACGCCCGCGTTCTCGCCGATGCCGACGAGCATCGCGTCGTTCTCCGGGACCTTCTCGCCGAACTGGCTGAGGTGGACCTTGCTGCTCTTGTACGAGCAGTGCTCGGACCACATCACGGAGTACATGGCGAGCTCGGCGCCGGTGGGACGGCGGCCGAGGATCTCGCGGATGCGCTCGTACTCGTCCTGCTTGAGACCGAGCTCGGCCCAGGGCTGCTCGACGTCCGGGGTCTCGGCCGCGTGCTTGACCGTATCCAGGCTCATGCGGTGACCAGCTTCTTGAGGATCGAGGTGAAGAAACCGAGGCCGTCGGTGCGGCCCGTGCCGATCAGAGGCTCGACGGCGTGCTCCGGGTGCGGCATCAGGCCTACGACATTGCCCGCGGCGTTGGTGATGCCGGCGATGTCGCGCAGCGAACCGTTCGGGTTGAAGTCCAGATAGCGGAAGGCGACCCGGCCCTCGGCCTCCAGCTCGTCGAGCGTGCGCTCGTCGGCGACGTACCGCCCGTCCATGTTCTTGAGCGGGATCGAGATCTCCTGGCCGGCGGTGTAGTCCGCGGTCCAGGCCGTCTCGCTCGTCTCCACCCGCAGTTTCTGCTCACGGCAGATGAAGTGCAGATGGTTGTTCTGGAGCATGGCGCCCGGCAGCAGATGCGACTCGGTGAGGATCTGGAAGCCGTTGCAGATGCCGAGAACCGGCATCCCGGCCTTCGCCTGGTCGATGATCGTTTCCATCACCGGCGAGAACCGGGAGATGGCTCCGGCCCGCAGATAGTCGCCGTAGGAGAAACCTCCGGCGAGCACCACGGCGTCGACCTGCTTGAGGTCCTTGTCGCGGTGCCAGAGCGAGACCGGCTCGGCGCCCGCGAGACGTACGGCGCGCAGGCTGTCCCGGTCGTCGAGCGTGCCGGGGAATGTGACGACTCCGATACGAGAGGTCACGACTCCACCTTCACGACGAAGTCCTCGATGACGGTGTTGGCGAGAAACGTTTCGGCCATCTCATGGATGCGGGCGAGGGCGGCGTCGTCGACCGGCCCCTCCACCTCCAGCTCAAAGCGCTTTCCCTGACGTACGTCCGCGATTCCGTCGAATCCGAGACGCGGCAGTGCACGCTGTACTGCCTGTCCCTGGGGGTCGAGGATCTCGGGCTTGAGCATGACGTCGACTACGACGCGTGCCACGGGCACTCCCGGTGGTGTGTTGCGAGGGCGGTTCCCTCAGCGTACCCGCCCGAAAAATCTACGCGGGTAGATATCGGGAGAACCCGCGGCAAAAATCCGGGGAAAATATCCAGCCGCCCATTGCCCCGGACACGCGCATGTAATTGGCTGGGCTTCACAATGCGCCGTCTGTCGCTGTACAAAGGAATACAGAGGAAAGCAGCATTGCCCCTCAGCATCCGCAAAGTCGGTATCGCCACATGTCACAACAGCATGTCAAACCGGTGATACCGCAGGAAAGGACCGATATCCGTGGCTCAGCGAGTAGTGGTCACGCTCTCCGACGACATGGACGGCGGAGAAGCGGCGGAAACGGTCGCGTTCGCCCTGGACGGGAAGTCGTACGAGATCGACCTCAATCCCTCCAATGCAAAGAAACTGCGCAAGGCCCTGGCCCCGTACGTGGCGGCCGGCCGGAAGCAGACAAACGCCGGGAAGCGTGACAAGTCCCGCGTCACCTACAGGCACACCTCGCTCGAGCCCGCCCCGGCGGCCGTTCGTGCTTGGGCGCTGTCCAACAAGATGGACGTGCCGGCCCGCGGCCGAATCCCCAAGCGGGTCTACGAGGCCTTCCGCCAAGCCAGTTGAGGGGCACGAGCGGATCCGAGTTGCGCTGCACCCCTGCCGGTCGGCTAGAGTCTGGAGCACGCCGAGGGGCGAGGCCACAAGGCCCCACCTCACGCAGCGTGCGGGTGTAGTTCAGTAGTAGAACATCCCCCTTCCAGGGGGAAGGCGCAGTGTGCAATTCCTGTCACCCGCTCTGCATCGCTTTACGGGCCACTGATGTGGATCGGGTAGAGTGGTGGACGCACCACCCAGTGAGAGCTGAGTGGCAGCAATGCGGACGTGGCTCAGTTGGTAGAGCATCACCTTGCCAAGGTGAGGGTCGCGAGTTCGAATCTCGTCGTCCGCTCAGAGAAGAAGGCCCTGGTCGAATCGACCGGGGCCTTCGTCGTATGCGCTGGACAGGTGTGGGCTCCGATGACATTTGTCATCGGAGCCGGTGACAGCACGCACTGCCCGTCGTTCGTGGTCGGCGGAAGCCTTAAGTCATGACCAGCGACGAGTACATGATCGAGGCGGAGGGGCTGCGGCGGACCTACGCCGGTGGCTTCGACCAGTGACCGAGATCTCCTTCTCCGTGGCGCGCGGCGAGATCTTCGCCCTGCTCGGGACCAATGGCGCGGGCAAGACCTCCACGGTCGAACTGCTGGAGGGTCTCGCCGCCCCGACGACGGGCGGGTGTGGGTACTCGGCCACGATCCCTGCCGCGAGCGCGCCGCCGTCCGGCCCCGGATCGGCGTGATGCTCCAGGAGGGCGGCTTCCCCTCCGACCTGACCGTTGCCGAGACCGCCCGGATGTGGGCGGGGTGCACCAGCGGGGCACGCCCCACGGGGGAGGCGCCGTACAGGCGAGGTGCCGGACCGCGAGATCCTCGTCGGGACGGCGCTGCCCGCCGCCGGTCTCGCGCTCGCGCAGTGCGTGCTGCTGGTGGTGGCGGGGGTCGCGTTCCTGCGCCTGGGGGTGCCGGAGCGGCCCGAACTGCTCGTGTCGGGTGTGGTGTTGGGGATGGTGCTGCTGACGGCACTGGCGGCGGTGACGTCCGCGGTGACCCGGACCGTGGAGAGCGCGCAGATCACCACTATGTCGCCCAGGCGGCCTCGGGCACCGAGGCCCTCGCCATGGCGAGGGTGAACTCCGTGAACATCGTCGGCATCGGGAACGCCGCAGTCGGCAACTCCTCATCCAACGCCCCCGGCAAGCCGCCCGTCCGGCCGCGGCCCGCCA
>NZ_JBSFMS010000080.1:0-32837 GCF_053599675.1 Streptomyces sp. NPDC000880
CCGGACGCTCGTGGTTCGGGGCCTCGACGGAATCTCCGAATCCGGCGATCTCGCATTACCGTCGGCGTAGCTCGTCATGTCTTGTAGAGCTTGGCGGCAAGCCCGGCGACCTGGTCCTGCGACATGCCCTTGCCGCCGCCGGTGCCCATCATCTGGGCCAGGTCGATGGCGGTGACCTGGGCGATGGTGCTGTAGTCGGCCCAGACGCAGATCGGGACCTCGAACTCCTTGGGACCAGTGGCCGATGAGCTCGAGTCGGTCGGCTTGAACTTGGCGTTCTGGCACTTCATCAGTGCGCCCTCGAAGCCGGAAGGCGTGACCGAGGTGGGGCTGCCGATGAGCGCGACCTCGACGTCCTTGCCCTCCTCGTTGCCGTTCTTGATGCTCGTGAAGTAGCCATCGATCGCCTTCTCCGGGTCTGAGACCTCACCCCAGAGCCCGCTGAGGCTGAGGACCTTCCCCTTGAGCGGCTCGCTCTCGGAACCGGAGCTGTACTCAGCGCCCACCTGCTTCGGGTTCTTGATCCCGAACGCGGCGGCTTCCTTCTTGTCCTTCTCGGACAGGGGCTCCGACTTGTCGGCGCCCGGCTTCTTGTAGTCGTCGACCGATGCCGCAGGCGTGAGCTTGTACCCCTTGGTGTCGTCCGCAACGGCACCGTTGCCCCCACCACCGCCCAGCAGGAAGTAGGCGCCACCGGCGATCACCGCGAGCGCCACCACCGAGGCCACGACGATCAGGCCCGTCTTCTTCTTCGGCGCGGGCGGCGGGGGCGGGACCTGGCCGGGGTACTGGGGCTGCTGGCCGTACGGGCCCGGCTGCTGGGGCTGGCCCCACTGATCCTGCTGCGGCGGGACGCCCTGCGGCGCCTGCTGCGGATACCCGTAGCCGGGCTGCGGCTGCGGGGGCTGCTGCGGGTACCCGTAGCCGGGCTGCGGGGCCTGCGGCGGTTGCTGGCCGTAGGGACCCGGCTGACCGTACGGTCCGGGCTGCTGAGGCTGGCCGCCGTACGGGCCCGGCTGGTTGTAGCTCATTACTGGGTTCCCCCTCCAGATACTTATGTGATCCGAACATCCTGGCCCAAGCCTCCGGGTCGTGGGGCGGCGGGGGTCACACCGTTACGAACATTCCCGTTTCAATACGGCCCGGTGACACCTCTAAACTGTGCCTCGTGACCGAGAACGCTCAGCAGCAGCCAGCCAGCAACCCCGAACTGCCGACCCAGTACGCGCCGGCCGAGGTAGAGGGGAAGCTCTACGAGCGCTGGGTAGAGCGCGGTTACTTCACGGCGGACCCCAAGAGCGAGAAGCCGCCGTACACCATCGTGATCCCGCCGCCGAACGTCACCGGCAGCCTGCACCTCGGGCATGCCTTCCAGCACACCCTCATGGACGCCCTCACCCGCCGTAAGCGGATGCAGGGGTACGAGGCGCTCTGGCTGCCCGGCATGGACCACGCCGGAATCGCCACCCAGAACAAGGTCGAGCAGCAACTCGCCGAGGAGGGCAAGTCCCGCCAGGACCTGGGGCGCGAGGAGTTCGTCGACCGGGTCTGGCAGTGGAAGGAAGAGTACGGCGGCAAGATCCTCGGGCAGATGCGCCGTCTCGGCGACGGCGTCGACTGGAGCCGCGAGCGCTTCACCATGGACGAAGGACTGTCCAGGGCCGTCCAGACCATCTTCAAGAAGCTGTATGACGACGAGCTGATCTACCGCGCCGAGCGCATCATCAACTGGTGCCCGCGCTGTCTGACGGCCATCTCCGACATCGAGGTGGACTACCAGGACGACAACGGCGAGTTGGTCTCGATCAAGTACGGCGAGGGCGACGAGACCCTCGTCGTCGCCACGACCCGCGCCGAGACGATGCTCGGTGACACGGCCGTCGCCGTCCACCCCGACGACGAGCGGTACAGGCACCTCGTCGGCAAGCGGATCAAGCTGCCGCTGACCGACCGTACGATCCCGGTCGTCGCGGACGAGCACGTCGACCCGGAGTTCGGCACCGGCGCCGTGAAGGTGACGCCGGCGCACGACCCGAACGACTTCGCCATCGGGCAGCGGCACGGGCTCGAGTCGATGACTGTCATGGACGAGCGCGGTGTCATCACGGTCCACGGGCCGTTCCAGGGGCTCGACCGGTTCGAGGCGCGCTCCACGATCGTCGAGGCGCTGCGCCAGCAGGGCCGGATCGTTGCCGAGAAGCGGCCCTACGCCCACTCCGTCGGGCACTGCTCCCGTTGCAAGACCACGATCGAGCCGCGACTGTCCCTCCAGTGGTGGGTCAAGGTCGGTCCGCTCGCGCAGGCCGCCGGTGACGCGGTCCGCGACGGCCGGGTCAAGATCCACCCCCAGGACATGTCGAGGCGCTACTTCGACTGGGTCGACAACATGCACGACTGGTGCATCTCGCGCCAGCTGTGGTGGGGCCATCGGATCCCCGTCTGGTACGGCCCGGAGGGCCAGGTCGTCTGCGTCGGACCCGACGAGCAGCCGCCGAGCGGCGAGGGCTGGACGCAGGACAGCGACGTCCTGGACACCTGGTTCTCGTCCGGTCTGTGGCCGTTCTCCACGCTGGGCTGGCCGGAGAAGACCCCGGACCTGGAGAAGTTCTACGCGACCGACGTCCTGCTCACCGGGCACGACATCATCTTCTTCTGGGTCGCCCGGATGATGATGTTCGGTTTGTACGCGATGGACGGGGAGCCCCCCTTCCACACGATCGCGCTGACCGGTCTCGTCCGTGACGAGTTCGGCAAGAAGATGTCGAAGTCCAACCCCAACTCGGTCGATCCGCTGGACTGGATGGACGCGTACGGCTCCGACGCCGTCCGCTTCACGCTGGCCAATGGTGCCAACCCCGGCGCGGATGTGCCGATCGGCGAGGACTGGGTCAAGGCGTCCCGTAACTTCGCCAACAAGATCTGGAACGCGACACGCTTCGCGCTGATGAACGGCGCGACGGTGGAGGGCGAACTGCCCGACCCGGCGCGGATGTCCGCCACCGACCGGTGGATCCTCTCCCGGCTCAACGCGGTGGTCGCCGAGGTCGACGCGTACTACGACGACTATCAGTTCGCGAAGCTGGCCGACTCCCTCTACCACTTCGCGTGGGACGAGGTCTTCGACTGGTACGTCGAGTTGTCCAAGACGACCTACTTCGCCGGCGGCGAGGCGGCGAAGGTCTCGGCGCGCGTTCTGGGCGAGGTCCTCGACGTGACGCTGCGGCTGCTGCACCCGATCGTCCCCTTCGTCACCGAGACGCTGTGGACCACGCTCACCGGCAAGGAGTCGGTCGTCATCGCCGACTGGCCGGCCGACAGCGGCTTCCGGGACGCGGCGGCCGAGAAGGAGATCGAGCTGGTCCAGCGGGTCGTCACCGAGGTCCGCCGGTTCCGCTCCGACCAGGGGCTGCAGCCCGGCCAGAGGGTCCCGGCCCGGCTCACCCTGGACGGCACTGCGCTGGCGCCGCACGAGGCCGCCATCCGCCAGCTGCTGCGTCTGCAGCCGGAGGGCGAGGGCTTCAGCGCCACGGCGACGCTCCCGGTCGCGGGGGCCACGGTCGCGCTCGACCTGTCGGGCACGATCGACGTCGGCGCGGAGCGCAAGCGGCTGGCGAAGGACCTGGCCGCGGCGGAGAAGGAGAAGGCGCAGGCGACGGGCAAGCTCGGCAACGAGGCGTTCCTCGCGAAGGCGCCGGACAACGTGGTCGAGAAGATCCGTACCCGCCTCGCCAAGGCGGAGGAGGACATCGCGCGGATCACCGCGCAGCTGGACGGGTTGCCGGAGGCGTAGCCCGTAGATGAGTCGCCCGCGAGAGGCCCCGGGGGTTCCCCGGGGCCTCTCGCGGCGTAAAGACCCGTTCAAGCCCCGTTCCGAACGTCCCGGAAAGGGCGGGGTGAACGTACTGTCACTGCTCCTCCGTAGACTGGCCCTGTGAGTGAGCAGCCCGACCCTTTCGACGAGATCGTCGACGCCGAGACAGACCGTGACCCCGACCTGGCGGTGATCGAGGCCGGCAGCCGTACCCTGCGCGCGCAGGCCGGGTCGCCGCAGGGTGACCCCGTGCCCGCCCGGCCCGCGGATCCGGAGGTGGACAAGGCGCTGCGCGCGGTGGAGCAGGAGCTCGCCGGGCGCTGGGGTGAGACCAAGCTGGAGCCCTCGGTCGCCCGTATCGCGGCGCTGATGGATGTGCTGGGCGAGCCCCAGCGCGCGTACCCCTCGATCCACATCACGGGGACGAACGGCAAGACGTCCACAGCCCGCATGATCGAGGCCCTGCTCGCAGCCTTCGACCTGCGCACCGGGCGGTACACCTCGCCGCACGTCCAGTCGGTCACCGAGCGGATCAGCGTGGACGGCGCCCCGATCGAGGCCGAGCGCTTCATCGAGACGTACGACGACATCAAGCCGTACGTCGAAATGGTCGACGCGGATCAGGAGTTCCGGCTCTCCT
This sequence comes from Streptomyces sp. NPDC000880, assembly GCF_053599675.1. Classification (NCBI taxonomy): domain Bacteria; kingdom Bacillati; phylum Actinomycetota; class Actinomycetes; order Kitasatosporales; family Streptomycetaceae; genus Streptomyces; species Streptomyces sp. NPDC000880. The sequence goes on from NZ_JBSFMS010000080.1 coordinate 4,452, forward strand.
TCTTCGAGGTGCTCACCGGGATGGCGTTCGCCGCCTTCGCCGACGCGCCGGTGGATGTGGCGGTCGTCGAGGTCGGCATGGGCGGCAGCTGGGACGCGACGAATGTCATTGACGGCTCCGTCGCCGTCGTCACGCCCATCGACCTGGACCACACCGACAGGCTCGGCTCCACCCCTGCCGAGATCGCGGTTGAGAAGGCCGGAGTCATCAAGCGGGGCGCGACGGTCATCATGGCGCAGCAGCCCGTGGACGCCGCGCAGGTGATGCTGAAGAAGGCCGTCGAGGTCGATGCCACTGTCGCCCGCGAGGGCATGGAGTTCGGCGTTGTCTCCCGCGAGGTCGCGGTGGGCGGCCAGCTGGTGACGCTGCGCGGACTAGGCGGGGAGTACGAAGAGATCTTCCTCCCGCTGTACGGGGCGCACCAGGCGCACAACGCCGCCGTGGCGCTTGCCACGGTCGAGGCGTTCTTCGGTATCGGCGCCGAGCAGGCCCGCACACTGGACATGGACACGATCCGCAAGGCGTTCGCCTCGGTGACCTCGCCCGGCCGCCTGGAGGTCGTGCGCCGCAGCCCGACGGTCGTCCTGGACGCCGCGCACAACCCCGCCGGCGCCCGCGCGAGCGCCGCGGGGATCACCGAGTCCTTCGGCTTCTCCCGCCTCATCGGCGTGGTCGGCGCGTCCGGCGACAAGGACGTCCGGGGCTTCCTGGAGGCGTTCGAGCCGATCTTCGCCGAGGTCGTCGTCACTCAGAATTCGAGCCATCGCGCGATGGACGTGGACGAACTGGCGGCGGTCGCGGTCGAGGTCTTCGGCGACGAGCGGGTGGTCGTAGAGCCGCGTCTCGACGACGCGCTGGAGGCGGCGATCACGCTCGCCGAGGAGGAGTCCGAGTTCGCGGGCGCGGGCGTCCTGGTGACCGGCTCGGTGATCACGGTCGGCGAGGCCCGGCTGCTCCTGGGGAGGGGCTGACATCTGATGCGTACGCTCTGTGCATCCACCCTGATCGGCGAATTCTTTGTGATCGGCTTCGCCGGTCTTGTCGCCATGAAGTCCGACGGCCTTTCGACGGCGACGGTCTGGACGGTCTGCGGCGTCGGCATGTTGCTCTCGGTCCTGCTCTGCGGGATGCTCAGCCGCCCCGGCGGGGTGCAGCTCGGCTGGGCGCTGCAGATCGCGCTGGTCGTGAGCGGTTTCGTGGTGCCGACGATGTTCTTCCTCGGGGCGGTCTTCGCGGGCCTGTGGTGGGCCTCGGTGCACTACGGCCGCAAGATCGACGAGGCGAAGGCACGCTGGGCGGCCCAGGCGGAAGCCCAGCCGCAGTAGCGGCGCTTCAAGTGGCGGGTGCTTGCCTGGGAGGGGGCCGCCCGGTCCGGGTGCCGCCCGTTCGGCGGTACCGGGTAGCCTCGGGCCAACCGCACACATTCTGGCCTGCAAGGAGCCGCACACCATGACTCAGCGCACCCTCGTCCTTCTCAAGCCGGACACCGTCCGTCGCGGACTCGTGGGCGAGGTCATCGGCCGCATTGAGCGCAAGGCCGACTGGCAGATCACTGCGCTGGAGCTGCGTCTGCTCGACCGCGCCACCCTGGAGCAGCACTACGCCGAGCACATCGGCCGACCGTTCTACGAGCCGCTCGTCGAGTTCATGCTCTCCGGTCCGGTCGTCGTGCTCGTCGTCGAGGGCGAGCGGGTCATCGAGGGCGTACGCCAGCTGGCCGGCCCGACCGACCCGATCGCCGCCGCGCCCGGCTCCATCCGTGGCGACTTCGGCACCATCGTCCGGGAGAACCTCATCCACGCCTCGGACTCCGAGGAGTCCGCCATTCGGGAACTCAAGATTTTTTTCCCGGGGCTTTCCTGATTGGCCGTCAGCCATACAGCGCAGATGACCTGGGGCGACCGAAGGAATTTCGGTCGCCCTTCGGTATATGACCGCGCTTTGCGGGAACGCATCGCTTCGACACCTCGTCACCTTTACAGAGGCGGGCCACCGCGCCGTGTACGTGCAGGCGGCACTACGATGAAGCTTCCACGCCACAGCACCCACCTCGCCATCCTGACAAGCCATCAATGCTCGATTTGGGAAGGCCAGACGCATCCTCATGGGGAACAACATGTCGTTCATCGGCCGTGACATGGCTGTCGACCTCGGGACCGCCAACACGCTGGTGTACGTCAGGGGTCGGGGGATCGTCCTCAACGAGCCGTCCGTCGTCGCCATCAACACCAACACGGGCGGCATTCTCGCGGTCGGCGCCGAGGCGAAGAAGATGATCGGCCGGACACCTGGCAACATCGTTGCCGTCCGGCCGCTGAAGGACGGCGTCATCGCCGACTTCGAGATCACCGAGCGGATGCTCCGCTACTTCATTCTGAAGATCCACAAGCGTCGGTACCTCGCCCGTCCGCGCGTCGTCGTCTGTGTGCCCTCCGGCATCACGGGCGTCGAGCGCCGCGCGGTCATCGAGGCGTCGACGCAGGCGGGCGCCCGACAGGTGCACATCATCGAGGAGCCCATGGCCGCGGCCATCGGCTCCGGACTCCCGGTCCATGAAGCCACCGGCAATATGGTCGTCGACATCGGTGGTGGCACCACCGAAGTCGCCGTCATCTCACTCGGCGGAATCGTCACAGCACAGTCCATCCGCGTCGCCGGCGATGAGCTGGACAACGCGATCATTCAGCACATCAAGAAGGAGTACTCCCTCCTGCTCGGTGAGCGGACCGCCGAAAACATCAAGATCACCATCGGTTCCGCGTACGACATGGACAAGGACGAGCACACCGAGATCCGCGGCCGTGACCTCGTCTCCGGTCTGCCGAAGACCGTGGTCGTCTCCGCCGCCGAGGTCCGCAAGGCGATCGAGGAACCGGTCAACGCGATCGTCGATGCCGTCAAGACCACTCTCGACAAGTGCCCGCCGGAGCTGTCCGGCGACGTGATGGACCGCGGCATCGTCCTCACCGGCGGCGGCGCCCTGCTGCGCGGCCTCGACGAGCGATTGCGCCGTGAGACCGGCATGCCGATCCATATCGCCGAGGATCCCCTGGACTCGGTGGCCCTCGGAGCGGGCAAGTGCGTCGAGGAGTTCGAGGCGCTCCAGCAGGTCCTGGACGCCCAGCCCCGCCGATAGCGGACGGGCATGCGGAATCCCCCTACGCCCTGGTGGGCGTGGGGGGACCCCCATACGGGTGCCTGCCAATCCGTGTGGCGGATCGTTGACATACAGACATCAACATTCCTACGAGGAAGGCACGGCCGTCGCACGTGAGGGACACACGAGAGAGCCGGCTGCTCCTGGTGCTGCTGATCGCCATCGCGTTCGCTTTGATCACGGTGGACATCCGCGGAGGCGAGGGGTCACCGGTCGACGGCGCCCGGCAGGCCGCCGCCACGGTCTTCGGACCCGTCGAGAACGGCGTTGCGGCAGCGGTCGACCCGATAGGCAATGCCATCGGAGCCGTCCGCGACTCGGGCCGGCGTCATGACCGCATCGGCGAACTGGAGCGCCAGAACGCCACGCTGAAGGCGAAGCTCGGCAGCGACGACCGCAACCGCAGCCGGGTGCGCGAGCTGGACAACATGCTCAAGAAGGCGGGCGCGGGACAGTACGGCATCAAGGGTGCCGAGGTCATCGCCATTGGAGCGGCCCAGGGCTTCTCCTGGACGGTGACCATCGACGTCGGGTCCAACGACGGCATCGAGCGCGATATGACCGTCCTCAACGGCGACGGACTCGTCGGCCGGATCACCACGGTCGGCCCGAACACCGCGACCGTACTGCTCGCCAGCGACCCGGACTTCACGGTCGGCACCCGGATGGAGAAGACCGACGAACTGGGCTTCGCCACCGGCCAGGGCGACCGTCCGCTCTCCGTGCAGTTGCTCAACGGCAAGGCCAAGGTCAAGAAGGGCGACCGGCTCGTCACCTTCGGCTCGCAGGCCAGCAAGCCGTTCGTGCCCGGCGTCCCGGTCGGCGAGGTCATCCGCGTCGATCCCTCCGGCGGTGACCTCACCCGGACCATCTACGTCCGCCCGTTCGTCGGCTTCACCAAGCTCGACATCGTCGGCGTCGTCGTCGTGGCGCCCAGGTCCGATCCGCGCGACACGGTCCTGCCGCCCAAGCCCGCGGCTCCCAAGCCCACGCCCACGGTCACGGTCACGGTCACCCCGTCTGCGAGCGGCGATGGCAGCGGGCAGGTCCAGGGCTACGGCCAGGATTCGGCCACCCCGAACGCCACCGGCCAGAACGTCGAGTAGGAGCTGATCCGTCATGCGCTTCAACCGGATGCTGCTCTCCACGACACTCGTCGTGGTCGCCCTCGTCATCCAGGTCTCCGTCCTCGCCCGCCTCCAGCTCCCCGGCGCCGTCCCAGACTTGCTGCTACTCGTCGTCCTCGGACTGGCACTCGTATACGGGCACGTGGCCGGCGCCTTCATCGGCTTCGGCGCGGGCCTGCTCGCCGACCTCGCCCCGCCCTCCGACCACGCCGCCGGGCGCTACGCACTCGTGCTCTGCGTGATCGGCTACCTCGCGGGCCTGGTGCGCCCCGACAACGGTCAACTCAAGTCGGCCACCGCACCGATGGTCGTGGTCGTCGCGGCCGCCATCGGCTCGACGCTGCTGTACGCGGGCGTGGGAGCGCTCGTCGGCGACACTGCCGCCCGCCATGTGGGCCTGGGCAGCCTGCTGTTCACGGCCGCCGTATACGACCTGCTCCTCGCGCCCTTCACGGTGCCGCTGATCATGGCGCTCGCCAGACGCGCCGAGAACAGTCCACTCTCCGAGAGCCAGAGCAGCGGCGGCGGAGGCGCAAGCGACGCCGCCTCGCGCTGGCTCTCCTCCGGCACCGGCCTGCGCATCGGCAAGCAGCGCGGCGGGATGCGGGTCAGGGCGGCCAGGACGCGGGCGGCACGGGCCGTCCGCATAAAGGGAGTGAAGCGACTGTGATCGAGGGGGCAGCAGCGTGAGCAACATTCCGGAGACCGGGCGGACCCCCCGAGTCCAGATCCGGCTCGTCGTCATCCAGGTACTTGTCTTCTCCCTCCTCCTCACCCTCGGCGGACGCCTCTGGTACCTCCAGATCCGCAACGGCCAGGAGTACACCAACGAGGCGAAGAACAACCACGTCCAGCAGGTCGTCCAGCCCGCAGTCCGCGGCTCGATCCTCGACGCCCGTGGCGTCCCGCTCGCCGACAACGAGACCCGCCTCGTCGTCTCCGCGTCCCGCACCGAGCTGATGAAAATGAAGGACGACGGCAAAGGCGTCCTCACCCGCCTCGCGGGCGTCCTCGGCATGAAGCCGAAGGACGTCATGGACAAGGTCAGGCTCTGCGACGCCAAGACCCCGCAGCCTTGCTGGAACGGCTCGCCCTACCAGCCGATCCCGGTCACCGACGAGGCCACCACTCAGCAGGCCCTGCAGATCCGCGAGCGCGCCGAGGACTTCCCCGGCATCACCGCCGAGCCCACCGCCGTACGCCGTTACACCTCGCCCGGCAAGGCCAACACCGCGCAGGTCCTCGGCTATCTCTCGCCCGTCACCGACGAGGAGATCACCAAGGCCAAGGACACCGACTCGCCGTTCCTCCGCTCGGACCAGGTGGGCCGCTCGGGCATCGAGCGCACCTACGACAAGGAACTGCGCGGCAAGGCCGGAGTCACCCGCTACGAGGTCGACAACCTCGGCCGGGTCATCGGCCAGGCCGCCAAGGACGAGGCGCAGCCCGGCGCCAACCTCGTCACCTCCATCGACGCACGCGTCCAGGCGGTCGCGGAGTACGAGCTCAGCGAGGCGATGAAGGCCGCCCGCCAGGAGTTCGACAGGAACACCGGCGAGAAGTACAAGGCGGATGCCGGCGCCGTCGTGGTGATGGAGAACAAGACCGGCCGGATCGTCTCGATGGCCTCACAGCCGACGTACGACCCCAACTCCTGGGTCGGCGGCATCTCCGGCAAGGACTACGCCAAGCTCACCGGCAAGGACTCCAACTTCCCGCTGCTGAACCGCGCGATCCAGGGCCAGGCCGCGCCCGGCTCGATCTTCAAGGTCATCTCCTCGACAGCGGCGGTCAACGCCGGCTACCCGTTCGACGGCGGCTACCCCTGCCCGAGCTCGTACTCGGTCGGCGGCCAGGTCTTCAAGAACTTCGAGTCCAAGGGCTACGGCAGCATCAGCCTCGGCCGGGCTCTGGAGGTCTCCTGCGACACCGTCTTCTACGGCCTTGCCCACCAGGAGTGGCAGAAGGACGGCGGCATCAAGCCCAAGAAGCGCACCAACGACTGGTTCTACAAGACCGCCCACCAGTTCGGCCTCGGCAAAGAGACCGGCATCGACCTCCCCAACGAGGTCAAGGGCCGCGTCCCCGACCGCCAGTGGAAGCAGAGCTTCTGGGAGGCCAACAAGGACGCCTGGTGCAGGCAGGGCAAGAAGAACGGCGACTACGTCGAGAGGATCGCGTACGAGAACTGCCTCGAGGGCAACCGAATGCGTGCCGGTGACTCCGTCAACTACTCCATCGGCCAGGGCGACACCCTCGTCACTCCGATCCAGATGGCCACGATCTACGCGGCCATCGCCAACGGCGGCACCCTGTACAACCCCACCGTCGGCAAGGCCGTAATCAGCGCGGACGGCAAGACTGTCCAGGAGATCAAGCCGAAGTCCCACGGCAAGCTGCCCATGGACGCCGAGACCCGGTCGCAGATAGACGAAGCCCTCGCGGGAGTCACGACCCGCGGATCGGCCGCCTGGCGCTTCGGCGGCTGGCCGCAGGACAAGATCCCGATGCACGCCAAGACGGGTACCGCCGAGGTCTACGGCAAGCAGACGACCTCCTGGTTCGTCTCGTACACCGAGGACTACACGATCATCATGACGATCGCCCAGGGTGGCACCGGATCCGGTGCCTCCGGACCCGCCGTGCGCAAGATCTACGAGGCGATGTACGGACTCGACGAGCAGGGCGGTCAGGACCTGGACAAGGCCATGCTGCCCCAGCCGCAGACGGCACTGCCGAAGATCGAGCCCGACGGCTCCGTCGAAGCCCCCAAGATCGAGCCGTACGCGCCTGCGGAGCCTCCGGCCGACAACCAGCAGCTCGCGGGCGCGCCCGCACGGAGGGACTGAGTCATGGCCGGCACGAGTGGCTTCTCCGTCTCCGGATACGGCCCCCAGCGCGGCGGCCTGTGGTCACAGCTGTCCGGCCGTGACTCCGTCGTGCGCAAGCTCGACTGGCCGCTGCTGCTGTCCGCGATCGCGCTGTCCTTGGTGGGCACGCTGCTGGTGTGGTCGGCGACCCGCAACCGCACCGGGCTCAACCAGGGCGACCCGTACTACTTCTTCTTCCGCCACGTCCTCAACACCGGTATCGGCCTCGCGCTGATGATCGGCACGATCTGGCTCGGGCACCGCACACTGCGCGGCGCGGTCCCGGTGCTGTACGGGCTCTCCGTAGTGCTCGTTCTGCTGGTGCTCACGCCGCTCGGCGCGACCATCAACGGAGCGCACGCGTGGATCGTGATCGGCGGCGGCTTCTCCCTCCAGCCCTCGGAATTCGTGAAGATCACGATCATTCTGGCGATGGCGATGTTGCTGGCCGCGCGCGTGGACGCGGGCGACCAGCTGCACCCCGACCACCGGACGGTGGCCAAGTCCCTGGGATTCGCGGTCCTGCCGATGGTGATCGTCATGCTGATGCCGGACCTCGGTTCGGTGATGGTGATGGCGGTGATCGTGCTCGGGGTGCTGCTCGCCTCCGGCGCCTCCAACCGCTGGATCCTCGGGCTGATCGGCGCCGGCGTCATCGGAGGCGTGATGGTCACCGCGCTCGGGCTGCTGGACGAGTACCAGATCAACCGCTTCGCGGCGTTCGCCAACCCGGAGCTCGACCCGGCCGGCGTCGGCTACAACACCAACCAGGCGCGGATCGCGATCGGATCGGGCGGGCTGACCGGCACGGGCCTGTTCAAGGGCTCCCAGACCACCGGCCAGTTCGTCCCCGAACAGCAGACGGACTTCGTCTTCACGGTCGCGGGCGAGGAACTGGGCTTCCTGGGGGCGAGCCTGATCCTGCTGCTGCTCGGCGTCATCCTGTGGCGCGCCTGCCGCATCGCACGCGAGACGACCGAGCTGTACGGCACGATCGTGGCCGCCGGGATCATCGCCTGGTTCGCCTTCCAGTCCTTCGAGAACATCGGGATGACGCTCGGGATCATGCCGGTGGCGGGCCTGCCGCTGCCATTCGTGTCGTACGGAGGCACCTCGATGTTCGCGGTCTGGATCGCGATCGGGCTGCTCCAGTCGATCCGAGTGCAGCGGCCGATAACCGCGTAGGCGAACAGACGGGGCTGCCGTGGAGGCCACCGGCAACTAGATTTGGTTCATGGCGGATACGAAGCGCGAGATCGAGCGGAAGTACGAAGCCACTCCCGAGACCCGGCTGCCGGACCTGACCGGCGTCGCAGGGGTGTCGGACGTCCACGACAAGGGCGTCGCAGAGCTCGACGCCGTCTACTACGACACCGCTGACCTTCGCCTTGCCGCAGCCTCCATCACCTTGCGCCGCAGGACGGGCGGCACGGACGCGGGCTGGCACCTCAAGCTCCCGGTCGCCCCGGGCGTACGGGACGAGATCAGCGCACCCCTGTCCGATACGGTCCCGCCCAGCCTTCAGGGCCTGGTCCGCGCCCGTACCCGGGACGCCGAACTCAAGCCCGTGGTGCGCCTGCGGACCTCCAGGGACGTCCTCCATCTGGTCGATGCGGACGGCGCGCTGCTGGCCGAGCTGAGCAGGGACTCGGTCCGCGCCGAACGCCTCATCGACGGCGGCCGCACGGCACAGTGGGACGAGATCGAGGTCGAGCTCGCCGACGACGCCGATCCGTCCAACCTCGACGCGATCGAGAAGAAGCTTCGCAAGGCGGGCGTGCGCCCGGCGAAGTCCCCGTCGAAGCTGGCCAGGGCGCTGGCGGAGACCGCCCCCAAGGCGGACAAGCGGGCGGCCGCACCACCGTCCCCGGAACCCCCGCAGACCGCAGGCCGGCACATCCTCGACTACCTGCGGGAACAAGCCGACGCACTGCTCGCGTACGACCCTGGCGTGCGCCGTGACCTGCCCGACTCGGTGCACCAGATGCGGGTCGCCACGCGACGGATGCGCAGCGCGTTCAAGACGTTCCGGAAAATCATCGACCGGACCGTCACCGACCCGATCGGCGACGAGCTCAAGTGGCTCGCCGGCGAGCTGGGCGTAGCCCGTGACCACGAGGTACTCACCGAGCGGCTGCAGTCGCGGGTCGACGCTGTGCCCGGGACCCTGCTGCTCGGCCCGGTGCGCGCGCGTCTGACTGTCTGGGCCGCCGCCCATGGCTCCGACGCCCGGCGCAAGGCCGTCGCCGCACTCGACACCAAACGCTACCTCTCGCTCCTGGACTCGCTGGACGCGCTCCTCAGCGCCCCGCCGCTGCTGAAAGCGGCGGGCGGCGCGCCCGACAGGGTGATCCCCAAGGCGGTCCTGAGGGACTACGACCGGCTGGCCGCCCGGATCAACCACGCCCTGGAGTTGCCCCCTGGGCAGGAGCGGGACCTGGCCATGCACGACGCCCGCAAGGCCGCCAAGCGCGCCCGGTACGCGGGCGAGGCGGCGACTCCCGCGCTCGGCAAGGCGGCCAAGAAGTTCGCCAAGCGGATGAAGGCCGTGCAGTCGGTGCTCGGCGACCACCAGGACAGCGTGGTGGCCCGCGAAGCCCTGCGGAATCTCGCGATCCAGGCGCATGCGGCGAGGGAGTCCGCCTTCACCTGGGGACTGCTGTACGGCCGGGAGGAGGCACAGGCCGCGCAGCGGGAGGCGGAGCTGCCGGTGGTGTGGAAGGAGGCGTCTGCCCCGAAACTGCGGGCGGATCTGACCGGCTGAGCGACGGGGTAGCCTAGATGGTCACCCTTGCCCGCTCACGAGAGACACCACGATGCCTGTCGAGTCGGTCTTCCCACGCCTGGAAGCGCTTCTCCCGCACGTCCAGAAGCCGATCCAGTACGTCGGCGGAGAGCTCAACTCCACCGTCAAGGACTGGCACGCCTGCGACGTCCGCTGGGCGCTCATGTACCCCGACGCGTACGAGGTCGGACTGCCCAACCAGGGCGTCATGATTCTCTACGAGGTACTGAACGAGCGCGAGGGGGTGCTCGCCGAGCGCACGTACAGCGTCTGGCCGGACCTCGAAGAGCTGATGCGGGAGCACAAGGTCCCGCAGTTCACCGTGGACTCACACCGTCCGGTGAAGGCCTTCGACGTCTTCGGTCTCAGCTTCTCCACGGAGCTCGGCTACACGAACATGCTCACCGCACTGGACCTCGCGGGCATCCCGCTGGAGGCGAAGGACCGCGGCCTGGACGACCCGATCGTGCTGGCAGGCGGCCACGCGGCCTTCAACCCCGAGCCGATCGCGGACTTCATCGACTGCGCGGTCATCGGCGACGGCGAGCAGGCTGTCCTCGACATGACCGAGATCATCCGCGCCTGGAAGGCCGAGGGCCGCCCGGGCGGCCGCGAAGAGGTGCTCTTCCGCCTCGCGAAGACCGGCAATGTCTACGTCCCTGGCTTCTACGACGTCGAGTACCTGCCCGACGGCCGCATCGGCCGCGTCGTACCGAACAAGTCCGGCGTGCCGTGGCGCGTGTCCAAGCACACCGTCATGGACCTCGACGAGTGGCCGTACCCGAAGCAGCCGCTGGTCCCCCTCGCCGAGACCGTCCATGAGCGGATGTCCGTCGAGATCTTCCGCGGCTGCACCCGCGGCTGCCGTTTCTGCCAGGCCGGCATGATCACGCGCCCCGTGCGGGAGCGAAGCATCACCGGCATCGGCGACATGGTCGAAAAGGGCCTGAAGGCGACCGGCTTCGAGGAGGTCGGCCTGCTGTCGCTGTCCTCCGCGGACCACAGCGAGATCGGCGACATCGCGAAGGGCCTGGCCGACCGGTACGAGGAAGACAAGATCGGTCTGTCCCTGCCGTCGACCCGCGTGGACGCGTTCAACGTCGACCTGGCCAATGAGCTGACCCGCAACGGCCGCCGCTCGGGTCTGACGTTCGCCCCCGAGGGCGGCTCCGAGCGCCTGCGCAAGGTCATCAACAAGATGGTCTCGGAAGAAGACCTGATCCGTACCGTCTCGACGGCGTACGGCAACGGCTGGCGTCAGGTGAAGCTGTACTTCATGTGCGGTCTGCCAACCGAGACCGACGAGGACGTTCTCCAGATCGGCGACATGGCGGTCAACGTCATCGCCGAGGGCCGAAAGGTCTCGGGGCAGAACGACATCCGCTGCACGGTGTCCATCGGCGGCTTCGTGCCCAAGCCGCACACCCCGTTCCAGTGGGCCCCGCAGCTGAGCGCCCAGGAGACGGACGCGAGGCTGGAGAAGCTGCGCGACAAGATCCGCGGCGACAAGAAGTACGGCCGCTCGATCGGCTTCCGCTACCACGACGGCAAGCCCGGCATCGTCGAGGGCCTGCTCTCCCGAGGCGACCGCCGCGTCGGCTCGGTCATCCGCGCGGTCTACGAGGACGGCGGCCGCTTCGACGGCTGGCGCGAGCACTTCTCGTACGACAGGTGGATGGCCTGCGCCGAGAAGACGCTGCCCTCCTTCGGCCTGGACGTCGACTGGTACACGACGCGCGAGCGTACGTACGAGGAGGTCCTGCCCTGGGATCACCTGGACTCCGGTCTCGACAAGGACTGGCTCTGGGAGGACTGGCAGGACGCGCTCGACGAGACCGAGGTCGAGGACTGCCGCTGGACGCCGTGCTTCGATTGTGGTGTCTGCCCGCAGATGCAGACTTCCATTCAAATCGGCCCCACCGGCAAGAAGCTCCTGCCGCTCACCGTGGTCAAGTAGGCGGGTGCTGGGGCGCGGTTTCGGACGTGTGCGTGTCTGACCGCAGATGGACACCAGCATCCGAATCGGCCCGACGGGCAAGAAGCTGCTCCCGCTGACGGTCGTCAAGTGACCCACGGTGCCAGGGCGTTCGCGCCCCGGCACAATGGGCCGATGCCGCAGGTCATAGTGCCCGACGTGCGTTTCGGTGCGCAGGCAGCGCATCCGGACGGGCCTGTGATGCGTCATATCTGACATGGACTTCGAGAAGTCGCCGCAGACGTACGGGAATCATCAGGCACCCGCGGACTACGAGCCCGGCGAAGGCTGTCTCACCACGGTCATCCGGATTCCGGTGCGGATCGTGGTGCTGCTCGTGGTCGTTCCCGTACGGATGGCGTGGGACCTCCTCGTCGTCTGCGGCCGGGCGGTGGAGCGGATCCTGCTGCGGCCGCTGGGCAGGGCGCTGGCCTGGGTGTACGAGGCGGTGCTGACGCCGCTCGGGCACGGTCTGGGCCAGCTGGCGGTCTTCATCGGCAAGTCGCTGTTCGTCTGGCCGTGGGTTGCGCTGTGGCGGTATCTGGTGGTGCCGGTGGTCACGTACGGGCTCGTGGTGCCGGTGGTGTGGATCCACCGGCAGCTGCTGACTCCGCTCGGCCACGGGCTCGCCTGGCTCGTGGAGCATCTGCTGGTCGCGCCCGTGCGCTGGATCTACCGCCGGCTGCTCACCCCGGTCGGGCACGGGCTGGGCCGGCTTGCGGTCTTCATCGGCAAGTCGCTGTTCGTCTGGCCGTGGGTCGCGCTGTGGCGGTACCTCGTGGTGCCGGTGGTGACGTACGGGCTCGTGGTGCCGGTGGTGTGGATCCACCGGCAGCTGCTGACTCCGCTCGGCCACGGGCTCGCCTGGCTGCTCACCGAGATCGGGCACGGCATCGCCGTCGTCTGCCGCGGGGTGTGGACGGCGATCGTCCGGCTGGTCGTGGCGCTGCTCGTCGCGCCCGTCGGCTGGGTCTACCGCCACATCCTCGCGCCCATCGGCCGCGAGATCGCCGCAGCTGTCGGCGTCGCCTGGCGCATCGCCGGATACATTTCGCGAGCAGTCGGCCGGGGGATCAAGTGGCTCGTCCGGAACCTCGTCGGACGGCCGGTGCGCTGGTGCTACCAGACCGTCTGCACGCCCGTCGGGCACGTGCTGCGCGACGGCATCTGGCGTCCGGCCAAGAAGGCCGCCGTGGAGGCGGGCCGGGCCACCACGGCCGCGCTCCAGTCGGCCCGGGAGACGGTACGGCAGGCCAGGCGGGAAGCCTGGCGGGCGCTCGTCGGTGGGCCCCGGGTGCCCGAGGCGGTGGAACCGGTGGTGCCTCAGGCGCGTACTCTGGGTAGTACAACGACTGTTCCCGGCGCGGCGCCCGCACCCGAGATCTCGCTGCAGAAGCAGGGGTGAGCCGGGCGGGCCCCAGGGAACACCCCGCACGTCCGAGGGCGGCGCGCACCCGCGCCCGCCCCGCACCGAGGAGAAGAACCACTGGGCAAGCGACAGCCCGAAGGCCCGCCGCCCGCACCGGCGGTGCAGCGCATCCGACTGCGCTACACCAAGCGCGGCCGCCTCCGGTTCACCAGCCACCGTGACTTCCAGCGTGCCTTCGAGCGGGCGCTGCGGCGTGCCGAGGTGCCCATGGCGTACTCGGCGGGCTTCACCCCGCACCCGAAGGTGTCGTACGCCAATGCCGCACCCACCGGCACGGGCAGCGAGGCCGAGTATCTGGAGATCGCCCTCACCGAGCACCGCGACCCCGCCAAGCTGCGTGAGCTGCTCGACGAGTCGCTGCCGGGCGGGCTCGACATCACCGACGCCGTCGAGGCCCGTACGTCAGGCCTCGCCGACCGGCTCACCGCCTCTGTGTGGGAGCTGCGGCTCGACGGAGTCGACGTCGAGGACGCCTCGAGGGCCGTGTCCGCCTTCCTCGCCGCCGAGACCGTCGAGGTCCAGCGGAAGACGAAGAACGGCATTCGGACCTTCGACGCACGTGCTGCCGTAGCGGAGCTGCAGGCGCTCTGTCCCCCGTCCGACGGGGGTGTCGGCTCCACCGGAGCGGCTACCGCCGCGCTCATCAATAGGCCCGGGGACGGGCCCTGTGCGATACTGCGGCTGGTTGTTCGGCACGTGACACCTGCCGTGCGACCCGATGACGTCCTGTCCGGTCTCCGAGCTGTGGCCGACCTGGCGCCGCCGGTCCCCGCAGGGGTGACCAGGCTGGCGCAGGGGCTCTTCGACGAGGAGTCCGGCACGGTGACCGACCCGCTCGCGCCCGACCGCGAGGCAGTTCCGGCCGCTCTATCCACGGCCGCCGGGGCCGCCGTCGCGACGGCGCCGGAAGGTCCCGCCGCGTAAGGACAGTCGTTGTAGCGCAGCTCTGGTACTCGGGAGCCACCTGGGTCGGGCCGCGCACCGAACAGAAGACTTTCGCCAGGCCGTGCGTACATCGCGTACGGAACCGGCGAGCCATACATCAGCTCCCGTGCGGCGCCCGCGCCCCGGACGGCGGCACCGCGCACATCACGCGGGCCGCGGCCGGACCGGAATCAGGCGCGGCGCCCGGGAGCGTGACGGGAGAACCGCCCGCATGCTCGAGCCGAACGAATCCGGCACTGCCGGAGAGACCGAGAACAATTCACCCAGCGATACGCTGCCGCCGCGCCGGAGGCGCCGCGCCGCATCGCGCCCCGCGGGACCGCCGACGGCGGCCGTGGGGGCAACGGACGCCGTGGAAGCCACGGACGTCACCGAGACCGTCGCCGCTGTACCCGAGGTGGAGACCGCCGAGGCGGAGGCCGCAGCGCCGCGTACGCGTCGCCGTGCGACGCGTAAGGCGACCGCGTCTGCCGGTGCGCCGCAGGCTGCCGAGGCTGCCGAGGCGGAGGCCCCCGCAGAAGAGGCCGCAGCGCCGCGTGCGCGTCGCCGCGCGACCCGTAAGGCCACCGCGCCCGCCGAGACTGTGGTGACCGCGGAAGCCGCTGAGCCCGCTGAGCCCGCTGAGGCCGAGGCCGAGGTGGCCGCGCCGCGTGCGCGCCGTCGTGCCACTCGCCAGGTGACCGCCCCCGAGCCGGCCGCTGAGCCCGCTGAGGCCGCTGAGCCCGCTGCCGCCGAGGCCGTCGCCGCAGAGCCGGTCGCCGAAGACGAGGCCCCCGCGCCGCGTGGCCGTGCCCGTCGCAGGGCGTCCGCGCCCGCCGGTGCGCCGCAGGCCGTGGAGACGGCCGAGGCCACCGAGCCGGAGGCCGCCGCCGAGGAGGCCCCCCCGGCCGGCCGCACCCGCCGTCGCGCCGGCCGCAAGGCCACCGCGCCGGCCGGCGCCCCGCAGGCCGCCGAGGCCGGCGGGGACGAGGCCGTCACCGATGAGGGCGAGAGCCTGCCCGCTGACGCGGTCGCGCAGATCGCCTCCGATGAGGCCGAGGTCGCGGCCGCCGAGAAGGCGGCGACCAGGGGACGTACGCGCCGCCGCGCCGTATCCCCCGAATCGACCGCACGCCCGGAGAAGGCCGAGAAGGCCGAGAAGCACGAGAAGGTGGCCGAGAAGGCCGAAGCGGCCGAGGCGCCCGCCCGCGGCCGCCGTGCCGCCCGGCCCGCCGTGGCCGTGTTCCAGGCCCCGGTCTTCACCGAGCCGATGTTCCAGACCCCGGAGACGGCCGCCGCTGCCGCCGCCGCTGCCGTGGACACCGAGCCGGAGGAGGACGAGGACGTCGTCGAGCCGGTCGCCGAGACCGCCGTCCCGGAGCCCGCGGGCCGTCGCCGTCGTCGCCGCCGCGGTGAGCCCGCCGAGCCCGTCGAGACCCCCGCGCACGCCGCCCAGCAGGCCGAGCCCGAGGCGGAGGCCGAGTCCGAGCCCGAGCAGGCCGCCGAGGACGAGGAGTCGGACGAGTTCGAGGACCGCCCCTCGCGCCGTCGCCGCCGTGGTGGCCGCCGCCGTCGCCGTGGTGAGTTCGCCGACGCCGACGAGACCTCGGAGGAGCAGGCTGATGAGGCCGCCGCCGAGGACATCCAGGAAGAGGAGGACGAGGAGGAGCACGGCGACACCGACACTCCCTCCGCCGCCGGTACTTCCAGCAGCCGTCGCCGTCGTCGTCGCCGCCGTCGCAGCGGTGACTCCGCTGCCGAGGACGAGACGGGTACGACCGACCCGGAGCGCACGGTCGTCAAGGTCCGCGAGCCCCGCCCCGCGCGCCAGAAGAGCGACGAGCCGTCCGACGAGGTGCAGTCCATCAAGGGCTCGACCCGTCTGGAGGCGAAGAAGCAGCGCCGCCGCGAGGGCCGCGAGCAGGGCCGCCGCCGCGTGCCGATCATCACCGAGGCCGAGTTCCTGGCCCGCCGTGAGGCGGTCGAGCGCGTGATGGTCGTCCGGCAGAGCGGCGAGCGCACCCAGATCGGCGTCCTCGAGGACAACGTGCTGGTCGAGCACTACGTCAACAAGGAGCAGGCGACCTCGTACGTCGGCAACGTCTACCTGGGCAAGGTGCAGAACGTACTGCCGTCCATGGAGGCCGCGTTCGTCGACATCGGCAAGGGACGCAACGCCGTCCTGTACGCCGGTGAGGTCAACTTCGAGGCGCTGGGCATGGCGAACGGCCCGCGCCGTATCGAGGTCGCGCTCAAGTCCGGCCAGTCGGTCCTCGTCCAGGTGACCAAGGACCCGATCGGTCACAAGGGCGCCCGCCTGACCAGCCAGGTCTCGCTGCCCGGCCGCTACCTGGTCTATGTGCCCGAGGGCTCGATGACCGGCATCAGCCGCAAGCTGCCCGACACCGAGCGCGCGCGTCTGAAGACCATCCTCAAGAAGATCGTCCCCGAGGACGCGGGCGTCATCGTCCGTACCGCCGCGGAGGGCGCGAGCGAGGACGAGCTGCGCCGTGACGTCGAGCGGCTGCAGGCGCAGTGGGAGGAGATCCAGAAGAAGTCCAAGAGCGGCAACGCCCCGACGCTGCTCTACGGCGAGCCGGACATGACGGTCCGGGTCGTCCGCGACATCTTCAACGAGGACTTCTCCAAGGTCATTGTCAGCGGCGACGAGGCATGGGACACCATCCACGGCTACGTCTCGCACGTCGCGCCGGACCTGGTCGACCGCCTGCAGCGGTGGACGAGCGAGACCGACGTCTTCGCGACGTACCGGATCGACGAGCAGCTGATGAAGGCGCTGGACCGCAAGGTCTGGCTGCCGAGCGGTGGTTCGCTGGTGATCGACAAGACCGAGGCCATGGTCGTGGTCGACGTCAACACCGGCAAGTTCACCGGTCAGGGCGGCAACCTCGAGGAGACCGTCACCAGGAACAACCTGGAGGCGGCCGAGGAGATCGTGCGCCAGCTGCGGCTGCGCGACCTGGGCGGCATCGTCGTCGTCGACTTCATCGACATGGTGCTCGAGTCCAACCGCGACCTGGTCATGCGGCGACTGCTCGAGTGCCTGGGCCGCGACCGTACGAAGCACCAGGTGGCCGAGGTCACCTCGCTGGGCCTGGTCCAGATGACCCGTAAGCGGGTGGGCCAGGGTCTGTTGGAGTCCTTCTCCGAGACCTGCGTGCACTGCAACGGCCGTGGCGTGATCGTGCACATGGAGCAGCCGACCGCCGCCGGTGGCGGTGGCGGCGGCAAGCGCTCCAAGAAGCGTGGCCGCGGCGGTGCGGAGCACGTCCACGAGCACGAGCACGAGGTCGCCGAGATCGAGACCGAGGCGGAGGTCGCCGCCGAGGTGGCTGCCCCGGTCGCGCTGGCGGAGCCGCTTTCGGACACTTTCGTGCCGGACGAGGAGCTGTACAGCAGCGCCGCGGAGGCCGAGGCTGCCGCGTCGCGCGGCCGTGGTCGCCGCCGGGCGACCCGTAAGGCGACGGCTCCGGCGGGTGCGCCGAAGGCCGCCGAGGCTGAGGTGGTGATCGAGGCCAGGACCGAGGCTCCGGTCGCCGAGCCGGAGGCTCCTGCGGCTCCCGTGGAGGAGGCGGCCCCGACGGGCCGTGGCCGCCGCCGGGCCACCCGTAAGGCGACGGCTCCGGCCGGTGCGCCGAAGGCCGCGGAGGCGCAGGCCGCGGAGTCGGAGGTCGTCATCGAGGCGAAGCCTGAGACGCCCGTCGAGGCTCCCGAGGCGCCCGTCGCCGAGGAGGCTCCCGTCGCGGCCCCGCCGCGTGCTCGCCGCCGGGTGACCCGCAAGGCCACCGCCCCGGCCGGCCCGCCGTCGGGCGCGGAGGAGGCCGCGGTCGTCGTGGTGAGCAGCACCACGGCAGCCGAGACCGAGGCAGCGACGGACGAAGAGGCCGCCCCGGCCAAGAAGGCGGCTCGCAAGACCGCCAAGAAGGCCACCGCGAAGAAGGCCGCCACCAAGAAGACGGCGGCCAAGAAGACCGCGGCGAAGAAGACGACCGCCAAGAAGGCCGGCGCGAAGAAGACCGCCGCGGCCGAGCAGCAGACCCCGCTCTCTGTGACGGCGTCCACCGAGAGCTGAACAGTTGATGAGCCCTCAGTGAACGGACGGTGTCCCACCTTCGCGGGTCGAGGGGGTGGGGCACGGTCTTTGTCTCGGAATCGATGGGGTGCTCCGTTAACACCCCCGAAATTGACTAGGAAATCCCTGATAATGTGACGGCGGTCGCTGCCGGGCGAGGTCCCGTTCCGGAGACTACGGTGGGTGACCGTCCCGGTTCGGGACAAGACCGGTCCCAGATCCTCGGTAGGGCGTTGGCTTGCGCCGGAGGGGTGTGCGCGGCCTCGCGAGACGTCCGCTCCGCCCCTGACCTCTGCCACAAAGAGCTCTTGCGGTGTTCAAGGAGGACGTCCATGACGAGCAGCAATCAGCAGCCCATCCCCGCTGCCCGCCCGGTCATCGGTGAGGAAGAAATCGAGGCCGCGGTACGCGTGTTGCGCAGCGGCAGGGTCGTACAGGGCCCTGAGGTCGCGGCGTTCGAGGAGGGTTTCTCGGAGCTCGTCGAGGGGCGCCACTGTGTGGCCGTCAACTCGGGTACCTCCGCGCTGCACCTCCTTCTGCTGGCTTTGGGCATCGGCCCGGGTGACGAAGTAATCGTTCCTTCATTCTCGTTCGCCGCATCGGCGAACGCGGTCCGCCTGGTTGGCGCCGATGTCGTCTTCGCCGACATCGAGCCCGGCTCCTTCGGTCTGGACCCGGCGGCCGTCGAGGCCGCAATCACGCCGCGCACCGCCGCGATCATGCCGGTGCACCTGTACGGCCATCCGGCCGCGATGGACAAGATCATGCCCATCGCCGCCAAGCACAAACTGGCCGTCGTCGAGGATGCCTGCCAGGCGCACGCGGCGGCGCTGAACGGCACCCCGGTCGGCGCGTTCGGCTCCGGTGGCACCTTCAGCTTCTACCCGACCAAGAACATGCACTCCCTGGAGGGCGGCATGATCTCCACGGGTGACGCCGAGATCGCCCGCACCCTGCGCCTGCTGCGCAACCAGGGGATGGAGCAGCGGTACGCCAACGAGATCGTCGGCGCCAACATGCGTATGACGGACGTCGCCGCCGCCGTCGGCCGCGTACAGCTCTCGAAGCTGGCCGGCTGGACCGAGCAGCGTATCGCCAACGCCGCGTACCTCACCGAGCACATCACCGCGCCGAACGTGCAGACCCCGACGGTCGCCGAGGGCGCGCGTCACATCTACCACCAGTACACGGTCCGGATCAGCGGGGACCGCGACGCCGCGATGGCGAAGCTCACCGAGGCGGGTGTCGGCAACGCCGTCTACTACCCGACTCCGATCCACCGGCTGAAGCCGTACTGGGAGCCGGACCAGAAGGCCGGCCGTAACTGGGACCTGCCCGAGACCGAGCGTGCGGCCGCCGAGGTCGTCTCGCTTCCGGTGCATCCTTCACTGTCCGCGGAGGACCTCGAGCGCATCGCCGCCGCCGTGAACGATCTTGGAGAGAAGCTGTGACCACCGTCCAGGGACTGCGGGCCGGCCTGATCGGCCTCGGCTCGATGGGTCGCCACCACGCCCGCGTACTCGCCGGCCTGGAAGGCGTCGAACTCGTCGCCGTCGTCGACCCGATGGGTGACAAGAACGGCTGGGCACAGGGCGTCCCGGTGCTGTCGACCGTCGAGGAGCTGATCTCGCTCGGTGTCGACTACGCCGTCGTGGCCTGCCCGACCGCGCTGCACGAGGAAGTCGGCCTCAAGCTTGCCGAGGCCGGTGTCGGCGCGCTGGTCGAGAAGCCCGTCGCGGACACCGTGGAGGGCGCCGACAGGCTTGTCGAGGCTTTCGAGTCGCGCGGCCTGGTGGCCGGCGTCGGCCACATCGAGCGCTGCAACCCGGCGCTGCGCTCGCTGCGCCAGCGCCTGGAGGCCGGCGAGCTCGGCGACGTCTACCAGGTCGTCACCCGCCGCCAGGGTCCCTTCCCGCACCGCATCGCCGATGTCGGTGTGGTCAAGGACCTCGCCACCCACGACATCGACCTCACCGGGTGGGTGACCGGACAGACGTACACCTCGATCTCGGCGCGCACGGTCTCAAAGTCGGGCCGTCCGCACGAGGACATGGTCTCCGCGGTCGGCCAGCTCTCCGACGGCACCATGGTCAACCACCTGGTCAACTGGCTGAGCCCGCTCAAGGAGCGGTTCACCTCGGTCACCGGTGAGAAGGGCTGCTTCATCGCGGACACTCTCACCGCCGACCTGACGTTCTATTCGAACGCCGCCCAGGCGACCGAGTGGGAGGCGCTGCAGGCGTTCCGCGGTGTCGCCGAGGGCGACATGATTCGTTACGCCATCCCGAAGCGCGAGCCGCTGCTGGTCGAGCACGAGCTCTTCCGCGACGCTGTCCTTGGTAAGTCCAACGACATCTGCACGCTGCGCCAGGGCCTTCGTACGGTAGAGGTGGCAGCAGCCGTACTGCAGTCAGCCGCAACCGGCACCACAGTCGATCTCTCCGCGTACACCGCGGCCCAGTAGGGCGAGGAGCCTTGACCAGTCCTGATGTCACCGTCGTCGTCGCCGTGTACAACACGATGCCGTATCTGACGGAATGCCTTAACTCCCTTGTCGGGCAGAGCATTGGCCTGGACAGGCTTGAGATCGTGGCCGTCGACGACGGTTCCACGGACGACAGCGGGGCGGAGCTCGACCGCTTCGCCAAGAAGTACCCGGACACCGTGAGGGTGATCCGCCAGGCGAACTCCGGTGGCCCGGCCGCGCCCAGCAACAGGGCGCTGGACGTGGCCACCGGACGTTACGTCTACTTCATCGGCTCCGACGACCACCTCGGCAAAGAGGCGTTGGCGCGGATGGTGGCCTGTGCCGACAAGCACGACTCGGACGTCGTGGTCGGCAAGATGGTCGGCACCAACGGCCGTTATGTACACCAGGTGCTCTTCAAGAAGAGCAACCCGGACGTCAGTCTGTTCGACTCCGACTCGGCGCTGCCGTACACGCTGTCCAACACCAAGCTGTTCCGCCGTGAGTTGGTGGAGAAGTACAAGCTGCGCTTCCCCGAGGACCTGCCGGTCGGCAGCGATCAGCCTTTCACCATCGAGGCGTGCGTGCGGGCCCGGAAGATCTCGGTGCTCGCGGACTACACGTACTACTACGCGGTGAAGCGCGGGGACGCGAGCAACATCACCTATCGCGCCGATCATCTGGCGCGGCTGCGCTGCACCGCTGAGATCATGAAGCACGCGGCCGGACTCATCGAGGCCGGGCCGCGGCGCGACACCGTCTTCGAGCGCCACTTCAACTGGGAGATCTCCAAGCTCGTCAAGGCCGACTTCCCGGCGCTCGACCCGCAGACCAGGCGCGAGGTGTGCGCCGGGATCGCCGATCTGGCCGACGAGTACCTCACGGACGGACTGCGCGACTCCCTGCCGGTCATGCGGCGGGTCAGGCTCGCCCTGGCCCAGCGCGGCGCGGTGGACGAGCTCGTCGGGGCGATCGAGGACGAGGAGGCGAACGGCGCACCGCCGTTCCACTTGGAGGACGAGAGGGCCTTTGCCCGCTACCCGGGCTTCCGGGACCCCGCGCTGAACATCCCCGACCGGGTCTTCGAGCTGATCGGTGAATCGGTGCCGGGCCGGCTCTCGGAAGGGACCGAGCTGGTCTCGGCGGACTGGGAGCAGAGCGGCGACAATCTGTCCCTGGCCATCGCGGTACGCACCGGGCTCACCGGCGACACCGAGTCGGCCGTCATCCGCCTCGTCCAGGGCTCGATGCCCAGGAGTGCGGACAGGGCCGGCGCCCGCAGGCTGCCCGCCGGTCATGAACTTCCCGCACCCGTGGGCGAGTTCACCCAGGAAGTCACTGCCGACGGAGCCGGCACGGTGATCCGCGCGCGCATCCCGATCCAGCCCCGCCAGGCCCAGCTGGGCGTGCGCCTCTACGTGGATGTCGCAGGCTGGACGTACGAGATCCCGGTGCGCGGCACGGACAAGCCGATGCCGCTGGCCCGGCGCTGGCGCAGTGGCACTCCGTATCGAGTGGCGGCGCGCGTGAACAACAAGGGCCGGATGGTCGTCCTGACCGGCCTGCTGTTCCCGCCCGCGAATAGATGGTGGTTGCGCGTGCGACCCCTGCTGGTCCGGTTGAAGAGGAAAGTAACCCGATGAATATCTGTGTAGTCGCGCTCGGCAAGATCGGGCTTCCGCTTGCCGTGCAGTTCGCCGCCAAGGGCCACCGGGTGATCGGTGCCGACGTCAACGAGAAGGTCGTCGAGCTGGTCAACGCCGGCACCGAGCCCTTCCCCGGTGAGCACGACCTCGACCGTCTGCTCAAGGAGACCGTCGGCGCCGGGCTGCTGACCGCGACCACCGACACCGCGTCCGCCGTCGCCGAGTCCGACGCTGTCGTGGTCGTCGTCCCGCTGTTCGTGGACTCCGAAGGCGTGCCGGACTTCGGCTGGATGGACTCCGCGACCAAGGCGATCGCCGCGGGTCTGAGGCCCGGCACTCTCGTCTCGTACGAGACCACCCTGCCGGTCGGCACCACCCGCACCCGCTGGGCCCCGATGCTGGAGCAGGGCTCCGGCCTCACCGCGGGCAAGGACTTCCACCTGGTCTTCTCGCCGGAGCGGGTGCTCACCGGCCGCGTCTTCGCCGACCTGCGCCGCTACCCCAAGCTCGTCGGCGGCATCGACGAGGCCTCGACGAAGCACGGCGTTGAGTTCTACGAGAAGGTGCTGGACTTCGACGAGCGTGCCGACCTGGCGCAGCCGAACGGAGTCTGGGACCTGGGCACCGCCGAGGCCTCCGAGCTGGCGAAGCTCGCCGAGACCACCTACCGCGATGTCAACATCGGCCTGGCGAACCAGTTCGCCCGGTTCGCCGACAAGAACGACATCGACGTCAAGAAGGTCATCGAGGCCTGCAACTCGCAGCCCTACAGCCACATCCACCAGCCCGGCATCGCGGTCGGCGGCCACTGCATCCCGATCTACCCGCGGATGTACCTGTGGAACGACCCGGAGGCCACCGTCGTGCGCTCGGCGCGCGAGGCGAACGCCGCCATGCCCGAGTACGCGGTGGACCTGCTGGCCGCCGCCTACGGCGACCTGGACGGTGCGGGCGTGCTGGTGCTCGGCGCCGCCTACCGCGGCGGTGTGAAGGAGACGGCCTTCTCCGGCGTCTTCCCGACCGTCGAGGCGCTCAAGGCGCGCGGAGCCGTCCCCTTCGTGTCGGACCCGATGTACACCGCCGAGGAGCTGACCGCGCACGGTCTGACCCCGCACGAGGGTCAGACCGTCACCGCCGCGATCCTGCAGGCCGACCACGCCGAGTACCGCGAGCTGGCCGCCTCCGACCTGCCGGACGTCCGCGTCCTGGTCGACGGGCGGCGCACCACCGACCCGAAGCGCTGGGAAGGCGTACGCCGGGTCGTCATCGGCGCGCCCCTTTGCGCCTAAACCGGCGCCGCTCTCGCGGAGGTGGTTGCTCTTCGTGGGGGTTGCTCAATTGATGGCTGATGTGCCAGCACCAAAGGCCCCGCCCGCCTCAGTGAGGCGGGCGGGGCCTTCGCTGTGCGTGCTAGCGCTTGTGCTGCTCCAGGAACTCGACCACGCGGTGGGCCGCCCGGCCGTCGCCGTACGGGGTGCCGCGCTCGGCCGCCGGGGCCGGCCGGGTGGCGATCTTGGCCCAGTCGGCGGTGCCCAGCTCGTGCGGGCTCGGGACCAGCTGGTTCCAGCCGCCCTCCAGCGTCTCGACCCACTCGGTCTCCGGGCGGATCGTGGTGCACACGCGGTCCAGCAGGAACGCCTCCTTCTGCAGACCGCCCGAGTCCGTGACCACACCGGCCGAGCCGAGGACGGCGGCCACAAGACCGGCGTACGGCAGCGGCCTGCCCGCGTGCAGCGAGCCCTGGTTCAGCTTGATGCCGTGCTGTTCGGCCCGCGCGACCAGCCGCGGGTGCGCCAGCAGCGCCACCGGGACCGGCAGATTCGCGAGCGAGTCGAGGATCGCCGCGAGCCGCTCGGGGGCGTCGGTGTTGTCCGGCCGGTGCAGCGTCGCAAGCAGGTACGGCGCCTGGGGGTCGATGCCCTCCGGCAGCTCCGGTGCCGGGTGCTCGCCGGCCAGCACGGCGTCCCTGATACGCAGGCACACGTCGACCATCACGTCACCGGCGAGCACGGAGCGCTCGGCCAGGCCCTCGGCCGCCAGGTGGCGCATGGCCTCCTCGGTCGGCGCGAGCAGCAGGTCGGCCGCGTGGTCGGTGAGGATGCGGTTGTGCTCCTCGGGCATCCGGCGGTTGAAGGAGCGCAGCCCGGCCTCCAGGTGCGCGACGGGGAGGTGCATCTTCACCGCGGACAGCGCGCCGGCCAGCGTGGAGTTCGTGTCGCCGTACACCAGGACCCAGTCGGGCTGCTCGGCGTCGAGGACCGGGTCCATCGCCGTGAGCACGCCGCCGGTCTGGACGCCGTGGCTTCCCGAGCCGATGCCGAGGTGGACATCCGGGTCCGGAATGCCAAGGCCGGAGAAGAATACGTCGGACAGATCGGCGTCGTAGTGCTGGCCTGTATGAACAATCACATGCTGATGTTCGGTCTCCGCGAACGCAGCGGCGATCGGTGCGAGTTTGACCAATTGGGGACGAGCTCCGACGACGCTGATGACCTTCACGTTGAACTGCTCCTTGAGACCTTGGGTGCGGGCCCCGGCTGGGGCCGAAGACCGAATTCCGTCCGATGATAAAGTGACGCCTCGACGTGTGCTCCGGGGAGGAAGTCGGTAATGAAAGAGGCAGCATCGAGGGATGCGGCCGTAGTCACGCCGTGGTATCCCACACGTGAGCTGCCTTTCCGAGGTTCCTTCGTCCAGGCGATGGTCGGTGCGACGGCCCCGGGCTGTGACAGCTTTGTGGTCTATCACTGTGACCCCTGGGTCGCCCCGATGGACGCCACCACCACCCAAGCGGTGGAAGCCGCCAATGGCAAACTCGTGACCCGTGCCGCACACCGCGTGCCCACCGCCGGCGGCGGCGAGCTGGTGCACTTCCCGGTCACCACCTCGCGCGGTCAGGACTACGGCGCCCAGTCCCGCAGCCATGAACGGCAGCTGCGCGCGGCCCTCCGTGGCAAGCCCATCGAAGCCCCTGTCGTGCACGCCCATGTCGGGCTGCCCAGCGGCTGGGCAGCCCTGCAAAACGCCCGTCCTGACGCGCGGGTCTTCGTCACCGAGCACGCCTCCTTCCTGGAGCGGGTCTTCCAGGACCCCGAGGCCGTCGAGCTCTACGACGAGCTGCTGGCCCGGGTCACCGGCTTCTTCGCCGTCGGCGACAAGGTCACCGAGGTGCTGAGCAAGCAGTTCCCGCACCACGCGGACAAGATCCTGCGCATCCCCAACCCGATCTCCTTCGACGTCAGCCGCCCTGCCCCGGTCACCGAGCTGCGCAAGTGGCTCTACCTGGGCAGCATGGTCGACCTGAAGGGCGTCAACTGGCTGGTCGAGGCCTTCGCCCAGTGCCACGCCCAGGACCCGACGCTGACGCTGACGATGGTCGGCGAGGGCCCGCTGCGTAAGCCGCTGACCGCGCGGGTGGCCGAGCTCGGGCTGAGCGACGCCGTGGACCTGCCCGGTTCGATCCCGCACGAGCAGGCGCTCGACCTGATGCGCGAGCACGACCTGCTGGTCCATCCGAGCCGGTACGAGACCTTCGGCATGACCATCGTGGAGGGCATCGCCGCCGGTATGCCGGTGCTGGTGACACGTTGCGGTGGACCCGAGAAGACGCTGGCCGGCATCGAGGATGCGGCCGGCGAGCTCATTGATGTGGAAGAGAACGCCGAGTCGATCAGTGACGGTTACCGGCGCCTGCGCGGCCGCTTCGACAGCAGCGGTCTGGATCTGAAGCGTGCCCAGGACCAGCTGGCCGCGCAGTACGGCTACGAGGCCGTCGCCCAGGCGCACTACCGTCTCTGGTTCCCCGACTCCCCGTGATGGAGTGACATGCAGGTCCTGTTCCTGGCTCTCGGCGCCTCCCGCAAGCGGGCCGTGGTCGAAGAGTCGGCGGAAGTAGTGGCGCGCGGCGGCCGGGCCGTCGTACTGGTCGGCGCGCGCAAGCCTTGGCTCGACCAGGGCTTCGAGCCCGGCGTGGAGCTGGTGACGGCCGACGAGCTCGAGGCGCGCCACCTGCCGCGGAGGCTGGAGCGCCTGGTGCTCTACCGTGTACCGAGGCTCGTTGTACGGCTCGCCGGCCGCGGCCCGCTGGCCGGTAAGGCGAAACGGGCCCTCAAGGCGTACGAGCGCCGCGTGGCGGCCCGTGTCCATCGGCGGGTGTTCGTCCCGCTGCACCGCCGGGTGTGGCCGAAGATCTCCGACCGCTTGGTCTGGCGCCACTTCGGCCGGAGCAGGGGCCCGGAGCTGCTCGTCGTCGCGGATGCGCTATCGGTGCCCCGCGCCGTACAACTGATTCAGGCGTGGGAGTCCGACGGCCTGGCAGTCCCCAGAGTCTGTTACGGCATCGACTACGACGTATCCCCGCAGACCCCGCAGACCTCAGCCGCTCGCTGATCTCAACACCGAGGAAGATCCATGAAGAACCGCAGCGACCGGCGTCCACGCGTGCTCTATCTGGCGTTCTACTTCCCGCCCTCCCGGGCGAGTGGCGTGTACCGCGCCAGGGCGACGGCCAACCACCTCGTCGAGAAGGGCTGGGACGTCACGGTCTGTGCGTCTCCGCTGGACTTCCTCTACAAGAGGATCGGCTCGGTGGACGAGGGTCTCTCGGAGACGGTCGACCCGCGTATCCAGGTCGAGCGTCCGTCGCTCAACCAGTACACCTGGCAGCAGGACCTGCGTGAGTTCAGCTGGCTGCGCCGCAGCTTCCCGCTGATGGCGAAGCGCGTGTACCAGTTCAGCCAGACGAAGCTGTTCCCGGAGCGCTACTCCTCGTGGGCCTGGGCCTCCGTCGTGCGCGCGCTGAAACTGCACTCCAGGAAGCGCTTCGACGTCGTCGTCGCCACCGGCAACCCGTTCGCGTCCTTCGGCGCGGCCTGGCTGTTCAACCGGCTGACGGGTGTGCCGTACGTCATGGACTACCGCGACTCGTGGACGCTGGACCTGTTCCACGACGAGCCCGCCTTCCCCAAGGGCCACATCGCGTGGGCCTGGGAGAAGCGGATGCTGGGCAAGGCAGCCGCGTCGGTGTTCGTGAACGAGGCGCTGCGGGGCTGGCACGCGGAGCGGTACCCGGAGGTCGCGGACCGCATGATGGTGGTCCCGAACGGCTGGGACGCGGACGTCATTCCGGCGGCCCCCGAGCCGGACGAGAAGCCGGAGCCCGCGGCGGCCGGTGAGACCGGGGCCGCTGCCGGGACCGAGGCGACCGCCAGTGTGCAGACTTCTGCCGAGGGTCAGCGGCCGCTGAAGTTCGCGTACCTCGGCACGCTCACCGTCAAGCAGCCCGTCGAGGAGATGGCCGAGGCGTTCAAGATCGCCCGCCGTCATCCCGATCTGGCGGACGCCGAGCTGCAGATCCACGGCCACCTCGGCTTCTTCAAGAACAGCCCGGCGACGCTGAAGAAGAAGCTCGGCCTGGACGACGAGGCTCCTGAGAACGGGGCCGAGGACACCGGACTGCGCTACTGCGGCCCGGTCTCCAAGACCGAGGTCGGCAAGGTCTACGAGGACGCGGACGTGCTGGTCTTCCTGGCCGGCGGCGGCAAGTACGTGACCTCGGGCAAGATCTTCGAGTACATGGCCTTCGGGCATCCGATCGTCTCGGTGCACGCGCCGGGTATCGCCGCCCAGGACGTGCTCGAGGGCTATCCGCTGTGGTTCAACGCCAACAGCCTGGACGTGGACGAGCTGGCGGCCTCGATGGTCGCGGCGGGCAAGGCCGCGCGTGACATGACGCCGGAGCAGCGCGAGATCGCCCGCAGGCACGCCGACAGGTACCAGCGCGACGCCGTGCTCAAGCCCTTCGAGGAGCGGCTGCGGACCATCGTCGGCCGCGAGGACGAACTCGAGAACTGATTCGCGGACTGATTCGGATCCGCCAACGGCGAAGGCCCCGACCGGAACTCCGGTCGGGGC
>NZ_JBSFMS010000081.1:0-32785 GCF_053599675.1 Streptomyces sp. NPDC000880
GCCGCCTCGCCGGTCATGCCCTTCGCGACCGCCTTCGCCTGGAAGATGGCCAGGATCATCTTGTACGTGGAGCCGTTGCCGACCCCGGTCTCTCCGTCAGGCAGTGTCAGCTGCAGCCGCTGGTCGAGCCGCAGCCCTCGCAGATGTAGCAGGAGCCCGCCCGCTGCATCTTCGTCCCGCAGGAGAAGCACAGCGGCGCGTCCGCGCTGATGCCCAGCTGCATCTCAACGAGCTCCGCCGAGGTGTGTGCCTGCTTCGGAGCCGGAACCTCCGCCTTCGGAGCGGCGACAGCCTTCAAGGTCTCCTGGTGACGCGGGGCGGACTGGGCCAGACCCTCGACGTCCATGTCCTCGTCGGACGGCTCGTACGAACCGGTCTCCAGGTGACGCTGACGCTCCTCGGCCGAGTGGATGCCGAGAGCCGAGCGCGTCTCGAAGGGCAGGAAGTCCAGCGCCAGGCGGCGGAAGATGTAGTCGACGATCGACTGCGCCATCCGCACGTCCGGGTCGTCCGTCATGCCTGCCGGCTCGAAGCGCATGTTGGTGAACTTCGAGACGTACGTCTCCAGCGGGACGCCGTACTGCAGACCCACAGAGACTGCGATCGAGAAGGCGTCCATCATGCCCGCGAGGGTGGAACCCTGCTTCGACATCTTCAGGAAGACCTCGCCGAGACCGTCGTCCGGGTAGGAGTTGGCGGTCATGTAACCTTCGGCGCCACCCACCGTGAAGGAGGTGGTGATGCCGGGACGGCCCTTCGGGAGGCGCTTGCGGACGGCACGGTACTCGACGACCTTCTCGACCGCGGCGCGGATCGTCCCCTCGGCCTTCTCGGTGACCTCGGCCTTCTCCTTCTCCTTGGTCTTGGCGGAGAGGGGCTGGCCGACCTTGCAGTTGTCGCGGTAGATCGCGAGCGCCTTGACGCCCATCTTCCACGCCTTGAAGTAGATCTCCTCGACCTCTTCGACGGTCGCCGTCTCCGGCATGTTGACCGTCTTGGAAAGCGCGCCCGAGATCCACGGCTGGATCGCCGCCATCATGCGGACGTGGCCCATCGCGGAGATGGAGCGCTCACCCATGGCGCAGTCGAAGACCTCGTAGTGCTCGGTCCTCAGGCCGGGGGCGTCGATCACATTGCCGTGGTCCGCGATGTGATCGACGATCGCCTCGATCTGCTCCTGCTGGTAGCCGAGGCGGCGCAGCGCCTGCGGGACCGTGCCGTTGACGATCTGCATCGAGCCGCCGCCGACCAGCTTCTTGAACTTGACCAGGGCCAGGTCGGGCTCGAGGCCGGTGGTGTCGCAGGACATCGCAAGACCGATGGTGCCGGTCGGCGCGATGACGGACGCCTGGGAGTTACGGAAACCGTTCTTCTCACCGAGGCGGATCACGTCCTGCCAGGCCTCCGTGGCGGCGGCCCAGATCGGCGAGTCCAGGTCGTCCATGCGGACGGCCACGGCGTTGGCGTCGGCGTGCTGCTTCATGACGCGCTTGTGCGGCTCGGCGTTGCGAGCGTAGCCGTCGTACGAGCCGACGACCGCGGCGAGCTCGGCGGAGCGCTTGTACGACGTGCCCGTCATCAGCGAGGTGATGGCACCGGCAAGCGCGCGTCCGCCCTCGGAGTCGTACGCGTGACCCGTAGCCATCAGCAGCGCGCCGAGGTTGGCGTAACCGATGCCCAGCTGACGGAAGGCGCGGGTGTTCTCGCCGATCTTCTGGGTCGGGAAGTCCGCGAAGCAGATGGAGATGTCCATCGCGGTGATGACCAGCTCGACGACCTTGGCGAAGCGCTCGACGTCGAAGGACTGGTGCCCCTCGCCGTCGTCCTTGAGGAACTTCATCAGGTTCAGCGAGGCCAGGTTGCACGAGGTGTTGTCCAGGTGCATGTACTCACTGCACGGGTTCGAGCCGTTGATCCGGCCGGACTCGGGGCAGGTGTGCCAGTGGTTGATGGTGTCGTCGTACTGAATGCCGGGGTCCGCACAGGCCCAGGCGGCCTCGGCCATCTTACGGAAGAGCGACTTGGCGTCGACCTCTTCGATGACGTCGCCGGTCATACGGGCGCGCAGCCCGAACTTCCCGCCGTTCTCGACAGCCTTCATGAACTCGTCGTTCACACGGACCGAGTTGTTGGCGTTCTGGTACTGGACGGACGTGATGTCGTCGCCGCCCAGGTCCATGTCGAAGCCCGCGTCACGCAGGGCGCGGATCTTCTCCTCCTCCTTGACCTTGGTCTCGATGAAGTTCTCGATGTCGGGGTGGTCGACGTCGAGAATGACCATCTTGGCCGCGCGGCGCGTGGCGCCGCCCGACTTGATCGTTCCTGCGGACGCGTCGGCACCACGCATGAAGGAAACAGGACCAGAGGCGTTGCCACCGGAGGAGAGCAGCTCCTTGGAGGAACGGATCCGGGAGAGGTTCAGGCCGGCGCCGGAGCCGCCCTTGAAGATCATGCCCTCTTCCTTGTACCAGTCGAGAATCGACTCCATGGAGTCGTCGACGGACAGGATGAAGCAGGCA
Organism: Streptomyces sp. NPDC000880; assembly: GCF_053599675.1. NCBI lineage: Bacteria > Bacillati > Actinomycetota > Actinomycetes > Kitasatosporales > Streptomycetaceae > Streptomyces > Streptomyces sp. NPDC000880. The sequence goes on from NZ_JBSFMS010000081.1 coordinate 2,520, forward strand.
GAGACCTGCTGCGGCTGGGGCGTGCCGACGTTGAACCACACCGGCGAGTTGAAGCTGAAGATCTGGTGCAGGAGGGCGTACGCCAACTCGTGCTCGAAGATCTCGGCGTCGGCGGGCAAGGCGAAGTAGCCGTAGTCCTCGCCTGCCTTCCGGTACGTCTTCACGATCCGGTCGATCAGCTGCTTCAGACCGGTCTCGCGCTGCGGGGTGCCGACGGCCCCGCGGAAGTACTTGCTGGTGACGATGTTGACCGCGTTCACCGACCAGAAGTCGGGGAACTCGACGCCACGCTGCTCAAAGTTGACCGAGCCGTCGCGCCAATTGGTCATGACGACGTCACGGCGCTCCCAGACCACCTCGTCGTACGGATGCACGCCGGGGGTGGTGTGGATTCGCTCGATACGCAGACCCTTGCTCGCCTTGGATCCCTTGGCGCGGGACCCTCGTGCCGGGCCGCTCGTCGTCTCTGTCATGCCGCCTCCCATACATGGGCAAAAACGCCCTGAAGTGCCCAGATCTTCCCGTGGCACAGTCTGTGTCTGATGCCGCGGACGCCACACATAGCGCCCGTGGCAGGTCTTTTGCCGCCCTGCTGCCAATCGGCGGGCCGGTGGGGTGGGCCCAAGCCGCTCAGCCGGTGTTCCTCAGTCGGCGGCGGTGGCGGGCGCGGGGACCTCGAGGGTCTCACCGGTCCCGCATTCTTCTGCGGGAGGCCGTTGCTCGCGGAGCTCCGCGATGGCGGCCTCGAAGTCTTCGAGTGAGTCGAAAGCCCGGTACACGGACGCGAAACGCAGATACGCGACGAGGTCGAGTTCCTGCAGGGGGCCGAGTATGGCCAGACCCACGTCATGGGTGGTCAGCTCGGCGCTGCCGGTGGCGCGCACCGCTTCCTCGACCCGCTGGCCGAGCTTGGCGAGGGCGTCCTCGGTCACCGGCCGCCCCTGGCATGCCTTGCGCACGCCGGTGATGACCTTGGCACGACTGAAGGGCTCGGTCACGCCGCTGCGCTTGATCACCATCAGCGAGGCGGTTTCCACCGTCGTGAAGCGGCGGGAGCAGTCAGGACACTGCCGGCGACGCCGGATCGACGTTCCGTCGTCGGTGGTGCGACTGTCGACGACACGGCTGTCGGGGTGCCTGCAGAAGGGGCAGTGCATGGCTCCCAACCCTCCTTCACAGCACGACTGAATAGCCTCGACAGGCCCGTCGAAGCCCTACGAAGCAACCCCAAGCATAGGCGACGGCCACGGCCTTGGCGGACCAGGGACCACAACTTCTGGGTGGCTGACACAATCCAACCACTAGATCTGGGGTTTGGCCGCACTTTCGACCCTCAACGCGTGTCGCGCGGCGGCAGTACCGTACGGGCGGCGTACGCGTGGTGACGCAGCGACACGAACGCGGCGCGGGACCGGCCACGAGGGTACGGGAGACGCGCGGCTCCGTGGATTCCGGGCCGCCGGGTGCAAGACTGGGAAGCACCCCGGAATGGGCCGGCGTCACCCGCCACCACCGCAATCCAGTCGAGGGCGTTGCCGTAACGGCCTGGATTGCCTTACGGTCCGAGCGTTCGCACATACACCCAGGCAGGCGCCCACGTGAGACAATCTGTAATTTTTCACTCGAACGTGTGTTTGGCGCAACCTTTCGAAACCCACTACCGTTGTGCAGCGAGGGAGACCATTCGAGAGGGGCCGACGTGACCACCACCGCAGACAGTGCCACCATCACTGCCCAGGACCGCTCCCAGAACCGATTCGAGCCGGTGCATGCCATGAATGACGCAGCCACGAGTCCCGAGGGGACCAAGCCCACGCGTTCGCTGCCCGGCCGACCTCCCGGGATCAGGGCGGACAGCTCCGGACTCACGGATCGGCAGCGGCGCGTCATCGAGGTGATCCGTGACTCCGTGCAGCGGCGGGGATACCCGCCGTCGATGCGCGAGATCGGCCAGGCGGTCGGGCTGTCCAGCACCTCCTCCGTCGCGCATCAGCTGATGGCGCTGGAGCGGAAGGGCTTCCTGCGCCGGGACCCGCACCGGCCCAGGGCATACGAGGTGCGTGGCTCCGACCAGCCCAGCACCCAGCCGACCGACACGACGGGCAAGCCGGCAGCGTCGTACGTACCCCTGGTTGGCCGGATCGCGGCCGGTGGCCCCATCCTCGCCGAGGAGTCGGTCGAGGACGTATTCCCGCTCCCCCGCCAGCTCGTCGGCGACGGCGAGCTGTTCGTGCTGAAGGTCGTCGGCGACTCGATGATCGAGGCCGCCATCTGCGACGGCGACTGGGTCACCGTGCGCCGCCAGCCCGTCGCGGAGAACGGCGACATCGTGGCCGCAATGCTGGACGGCGAGGCCACGGTCAAGCGTTTCAAGCGGGAGAACGGCCATGTGTGGCTGCTGCCGCACAACGCGGCGTACCAGCCCATTCCAGGCGACGAGGCGACCATCCTCGGCAAGGTGGTGGCGGTGCTGCGGCGGGTGTAACCGACCCGCCGGCTCTGACCGGGCCCCGGGACCCACTGCGCCGGTCCCGGGGCCCTGCTCTGCCCGGACCGCATTCCGTCCGGGGCTACTTACCGTCCGCCTTGGCTGTGGCGTCGATCGCGGCCAGCGAGCGACGCACTTGATTGCGGTCCGTGGTGTACCAGAAGTCGGGCAGCGAGGCGCGCAGATAGCTGCCGTAGCGGGCGTTGGCCAGCCGCGGATCGAGCACGGCGACGACGCCGCGGTCACCCGTGGCCCGTACGAGACGGCCCGCGCCCTGGGCCATCAGCAGGGCGGCATGCGTCGCGGCGACAGCCATGAAGCCATTGCCGCCGGCCTCCTCCACCGCCTTCTGGCGAGCGCTCACCAGCGGATCGTCGGGGCGCGGGAACGGAATCCGGTCCATCACCACCAACTGACAGCTGGTTCCAGGCACATCGACACCCTGCCAGAGCGAGAGCGTGCCGAACAGACAGGTCTCCGGGTCGGCGGCGAAGGACTTGATCAACTCGCCGAGGGTCTCCTCGCCCTGGAGCAGGATCGGCTTGTCGAGCCTGCCGCGCAGCTCCTCGGCCGCCGCCTGGGCGGCCCGCATGGAGGAGAAGAGGCCCAGCGTGCGGCCACCGGCCGCCTCCACCAGATCGGCCAGCTCGTCCATCATGTCGCCGCGGGAGCCTTCACGGCCGGGCGTCGCCAGATGGCGGGCGACATAGAGGATGCCCTGCTTCGGATAGTCGAAGGGCGAGCCGACGTCGAGCCCCTTCCACTGCGGAGTGTCTTCACTTTCGGTGCCCTCGGGGGCCAGCCCGAGCGAAGCCCCCACCCCGTTGAAGTCACCGCCGAGCTTGAGCGTGGCGGAGGTCAGCACCACCGAGCGCTCGGCGAAGAGCTTCTCGCGCAGCAGACCGGATACGGAGAGGGGTGCCACCCGGAGTGACGCGCCGAAGCGGTCGTGGCGCTCATACCAGACGACGTCGTACTCGGACCCCTGGGTGATGCGCTCGGCGACGTCATGGATGTTCTCGACGGAGGCCAGGGCCTGCTTGCGTACGGCGTCCTCGTCCTGGACGGACTTGTCGCGGGTACTGCCGAGGGCCGAGATGACAGTGCGAGCGGCGTCGCGCAAGGACATCAGCGCGTATCCGAGATCCTCGGGGATCTCCTCGAGGCGGCCGGGGAGGGCGAGCTCCATCAGCCTCTCGAAGGTCTCGGAGGCAGTCTGGAGAGCGTCCGCCGCCTTCTCGTTGACCAGCTTGGCGGCGCGGCGCACGGCACGGTTGACCTGGCCAGGGGTGAGCTCGCCGGTGGCGACGCCGGTGACCCGGGAGACCAGCTCATGGGCCTCGTCGACGATCAGCACCTCGTGCTGGGGAAGCACCGGGGCGCCCTCGATCGCGTCGATCGCGAGAAGCGCGTGGTTGGTGACGACGACATCCGCGAGTTTCGCGCGCTCACGGGCCGCCTCGGCGAAGCATTCGGCGCCGTACGCGCACTTCGTGGCCCCGAGGCACTCCCGGGAAGAGACGGAGACCTGCGCCCAGGCCCGGTCGGAGACTCCGGGGGTGAGATCGTCTCGATCCCCGGTCTCAGTCTCGTCCGACCAGTCGCGCATCCGCAGCAGATCCTGGCCGAGCTTGCTGGTGGGCGCGGCAGCCTCGAACTGGTCGAAGAGACCGTCTTCCTCCTCCTGCGGCGCACCCTCGTGCAGGCGGTGGAGACAGAGGTAGTTGGAACGCCCCTTGAGCATCGCGAACTCCGGCCGGCGGCGCAGCAGCGGGTGCAGCACCTCGACCGTACGCGGAAGATCACGCTCCACGAGCTGCCGCTGAAGGGCCAGGGTGGCCGTGGCTACGACGACCCTCTCCCCGTGCGCCAGGGCGGGCACCAGATAGCCGAGCGACTTTCCCGTGCCGGTGCCGGCCTGGACGAGCAGGTGGGAATTGTCGTCCACGGCTTCGGCGACGGCCTCGGCCATGGTGACCTGGCCAAGCCGTTCCACCCCGCCGACGGCGGTGACGGCGGCGTGCAGGAGCTCGGGGAGGGATGGCTTCGTCATAGCCCGACCAGCCTACGGGGCGCCACTGACAACGCGATCACACCTCGTCTCATCAAGAGGTGCTCAGCGGATTGGGGACGGTGCCGTGGACGGCGGCGTGAGGGCGGGTCGGACGGTCGCGGTAGCCGTCGAGATGCAGCCTGTTGCGGTTGAGACAGAGCCGCTCGATACGCGGCGTGAGCAGGTCGAACGTCTCGTAACGTTCCTTGAGCTCCGGGAAACGGGCCTGCTGCCGCAGAATCTCCGACCGTACGAGCGCGAAGAACTGCTCCTCCGATACGCCCAGTTGCTCCTCGCAGAGGGGTGCGAGGAAGCGGAAGACGCCGACGAAGAGCCCTGAGTGGATGAACTGCGTGAGGAAGGCCGGCTGCTCGGCAAGGAGGGTCTTCCGTACGTCGTCGGGCATCGAGTCGTGCTCGGGCAGCGGCTGGGCGCTGACATTCACATCGTCGACGAAGTCCTTGATCGCCAGGCGTACGGGGACGTCCTGGTCGTCGAAGACGACGATGGCGTTCTCGCCGTGCGGGGAGAAGACAGTGCCGTAGCGGTAGAGGAAGTGCAGCAGTGGCGGCAGCAGCGCGGAGAAGAGCCGCTGGAGCCAGACGGCAGGAGCGAGTCCGGATCGTGCGACCAGCTCGGCGGTGAAAGCGCGGCCCTGGGTGTCGACGTGCAGCAGCGAGGCGAGGGTGCGCGCCCGCTCGCCGGGGGCGAGACGGGGCTGCAGCGGCTCGCGCCAGATCGCGCCCAGGAGTTCCTTGTACTGGTACGGCACCTCGGGGAGATGATCATAGAGAGGGTGCTCGACGGTGACCGATGCGACTTCCCCGAGGAGGATCACGCCGCATTCGTCGCGCAGGAAGGGGTCCCCGTCGCGCAGTCCGTGCACCCACGAGGTGACGGCGGGGGCTGCGAGGGTACGTTCAGTGGGGAGACCGCGCCAGACCAGGGTGTTGAGGATGGACAGCGGCAGTTTCACTGTGTGCCGGTCGGCACGGTCCACGTTGACAAAGGTACGGATGGACTGCTGCGGCAGCCGTAGATCACCGTCCGTGGGGAGCGGGACGATGTCGCCCTGCGCGACGGCGGGCGCGAAGAGCGGCAGGAGCACCTCGTCCCACTGCCACGGGTGTACGGGGAGGAAGAGGTACGTGTCGGGGTCGAGGTCCCTGGCGCGCAGCGCGGCGGCGAAGGAGTCGCGGACGGGCGCGTCGAGTTCACGGGCGTACAGGTCGTCGGGTCCGGCGAGCCCGGGGACTCCTCGGTAGGCGGCGAGGGTTCGGCTGACCGCGATCCAGGGGAGCCGCGCGGGGCTGCGGGCCTCGGGCGACCAGCGGGCGGTGTCCGTGGCGGAGAACCCGATGCGGCCCTTGTTGAGCACGAGCCACGGGTGGCCGGTCTGGTGGCCTTCGAGTTCGGCATAGCTGAGGTCGGCGAGCTCGGCCACGGCCAGTGCGCGGTGACCGATTCCGGTGTCCGAGACGAGGGTGGCGGTCAGCTCGCGGAGGAGGTGGCCGAGGGTGGCTCCGTCGAGTTCTAAGAGACGGCAGGCGCGGGCGAGGAAGGCGAGCGGGTCGGCGAAGGGGCGGCCCTCGAGGTCGATGGAGTCCGGATCGACGCGCCAGCTTCCGTACGCTCCGCGCCGGGCCAGGAAGGACAGGGTGCTGCCGTCGTCGAGCGTGAGGGTGTACGCGTCGCAGCCTCGGCAGGCGTCCGCCGGCCGGCCGGGGGCGGTGGGCCGGAGCGGGACGGCGAGCGGGAGCGGGGCTGTGGCGGGCCGGGGGGCTCGGTGGGGGGCCGAGGCTGTGGCGGGCATGCCGGCTCGGAGCGGGTCCGGCGCTGGGGGCCCGACCGGGACTGGCTGGATGATCTCTTCGTAGGCGAACTCGCCGAGCATCTTGGCGAGGAGCCGCACGGCGGCACGGTCCCAGGCCTGTGGGTTCAGCCCGGGCGGGGTAAAGGGGACGGCGGGCGGCTGTTCCGAGTCATGGGTGGCAGGGGACTTCGGCACGGGGACACCTCGAGTGGAACCGATGCGGGTCGAGCGGTGTAAGTAAGGCAGCGGGTCGTTCGTTCACAGCAGGTTGCGAAGCGCGCGATCGCGGACCATGAGGGCGGCTCGTTTGTCGGGGAGGTCGACTTCGGCGGAGAAGCGGAAGCCGGCGCTCAGGAAGGCAGAGACGGAGGGGGCATTGCGCAGGTCGGGTTCTGCGATGACGCGTGCGCATCGCGGCCGATTGTCGAGCACGAGATCGGCGACGGCTCTGAGGAGGGTTGAACCGACACCGCGGCCGCGGTCGGCGACGCTCCCGATCAGAAGGTGGATACCGATGTCATGGGGACGGGCCGGGTAGTGCCGCGCCAGGGGGTCGAGATCGGCGCGGTAGATCTCGAAGTAGCTCATGGGGATGCCGCTGAGAACGCCGAGGCAGGGGATGCTGCGTCCGTCGCCGTCGAGCTGGGCGCGCAGATGGGAAGCGGTGACGGAGTCAGGTCCCCCCAGTTCCCAAAAAGCGGCCACTGCCGGGTCGTTCATCCAGCGGCTGATCCGTGCCAGATCGCGTTCGATGCGTACGGGGACTAGATGGAAGGCCCCGGCGGATGTGGTGGCGGAGCCCCAGCCGGCGGGGTTGTCCAGCAGATCGCCGGTGCCGGTGGTGTCCCCCTGCTCAGGGTCGCCGGGCTGCTCGTCCTCCCGGAACAGCGCGAGGAGCTCCTCGGGGAACCGCAGGTCCAGGGTGTCCTCGACGCTCCCGCCGAGCTGGGGCGTGGGACCGGCTCCGGTGTCGGTGCTCGCATCGGTGTGAGGCACAGCGGGGCTCTCCTCTCGCAGTTCGGTCGGGTGTGTTGCATCAAGGACGAAGGGGGTTGGTGATCGTGACGTAGACGGACTGGGTGTCGACCGGGCCGATGAGCTCGTCGAGGCCGCGGAGCCGGGTGAGCAGATTGGCCTTGGACCGGAGTGTGGGGGCGTCGAGGAGCTGCGCGGGCAGCGGTGAGCCGAGGTCAGCGGTCGCCGAGAGGAACTGCCGGAATGCGGCGATGAGTACGCGCTCGTCGGCCAAGTGCTGCGCTCCGAACGCTCCGATCAGACCAAAAACATTGTTGATGCCGAGGTAGTAGGCGAAGCGCTCGTCGGTGATGTCGTCGGAGACGAAGGTGTCGCTTGCGGAGCCGATGCCGGGAAGGCGGCGTTCCAGTTCGGCGCGGTGGGACTCTCGGAAGTAGTAGCCCTGGTTGTCGCGGTAGCGGCCGCCGACGGGCCAGCCGTCGGGGTCGAGGATCACCAGGGTGTTCTGCTGGTGGGCTTCGAGTGCGATGCCCGCCGTCGCGTCCAGCCAGAGCACCGGGCGTACGACGTGGTCGAGGTAGCGCAGGAACCACTCGGTGGCGACGGCGCCGGTGGGCCTGCCGGTGCGGGCGACGAGCCGGGCCACTACGTCGGCGAGGCGCGAGCGCATCCCGGGACGGCCCGGCCAGGGGCGGGGCGCGGTCAGTCCCGCGATGCACACGGCGTCGTCGCCGAAGCCGAACGGGTTGTGGCGCACCACGACGTCGAGTCCGGGCACGGGCTCATCTTCAGCGGTGTCGACGGCGAGCCACGCGGGGTCCCGCACGATGTCGAAGCCGGGGTGGACTGCCTGCCACTGCTCGGCGAGGCCGGTGCGGAGCAGCCGGTGGACCTCGACGCCGCGGTGGAGTTCTTTGCGGAGGTTCTCACGACGGGAGTTGGTGATGCGTACGCCGAGGGAGAGCTTGAGCATGGCCGGGGCGCCCGGACGGTGCACGGTGCGGACCGAGGAGGTGGGATGCCAGGGGTCTCCGTAAGGACCGAGGTCATGCAGAAGATCGGCGTCGAGGAGAGCGACGACGGCGGGGCGGTGCTTCAGTTCGCGGGCCTGCCAGGGGTGCAGCGGCAATAGAACGGAATGGTGGGGGGGTTGGAGGTCCCCGCCGAGGCGAGCGGTGATTTGCTCGGCCGGCAAGATGCGGCCGTGTTCCGTCCAGGCCGATTCGGTGGCCAGGACGGACCGGTCTACGGCCATCCAGTGCAGGGGAAAGGAGCCGTGCAACTCCGGTGAGTAGAGCCGGACTTCGGCCTCGGTCAGTCCTTCGCGGCTCTTGGGTGTCGGGTGCAGCGGGTGGCCGAGCAGGAGCGACTGCTCGGCGGTGAGGAAGAGGTCCGCCTGAGGGTCGGGAGCGGGGCGGGCGCGGCGGTCGGTGATGAAGTCGGCGGTGCGCCGTACAGAGTCCGCGACCCGGCCGACCAGATCGGCTCCTTCGCTCTGACCCGCTTCCCGGCCGAGGAGGGCCGCGACGGTCACGGCGTCGGTGCCAGGCGCGTCGCGCGGCCCTCCTTCAAGGGCGGGCAGGCCGAAGCGGTGCCAGCCAGTGGCCGACCAGTAGCGGACGGGGACGAGCAGCGCGGTACCGCTGGCGTGCAGCGGGATGCGCAAGGTAGGCCCGTCGGGCTTGTCGAAGTTGTTCTCCCGCACCCAGCAGCGGAGCAGATTCTCGACAGCCGCCGCGTCCGCAGCGCGACACGGATCCGGATGGTCGAGGAGCTCGACGGCACCCGTGCCTGTAGGCGTGCCCGCGGTGGGGGTGTGCTCTTCACCGTGGCCCCCTGTCTGTTGGCGCGGCACAGCCGCCGCCTCGATCGTGAGGGGGCCGCGCATACCGCCTTTTGCTTGGTGCTGGAAGGTGGGACGGCCGTCGGCCTCGGGCACATCGGGTGCGGGAGTGGGGTTCACGGAGGTCTTCCTTGCGATCTGTACGGGTCAGTAGGACTGCCCGCTGTCGGTACGGCGTTGCAGGGAGCGCTCGGCGGCGGCCAGTGCATCGGCAAAGCGGTCGAGGACGGCCGCAGCTTGTTCGTCGGTGAGCGTGAGAGGAGGGAGTAGCCGCACGACGCCGGACTGACGTCCGCCGAGTTCGACGATGAGCCCGCGGTCCAGGCACTCCTGCTGGACGGCGGCGGCGAGGGCGGGAGCGGGCGGCGGGACGAGTGCGTCCGGGGACGCGGCGTCCTGGTCGACGAGTTCGACGCCGATCATGAGGCCTCGGCCGCGTACGTCCCCGATGCAGGAGTGGGCCGCGGCCAGCCCCTGGAGGCGGCCCAGCATGCGCGCGCCTAGCGTCGCGGCGCGGTCGGCGAGCCGGTTCTCGCGTACGAACGCGAGAGTGGCCGCTCCCGCTGCCATGGCGAGCTGGTTGCCGCGGAAGGTGCCCGCATGGGCGCCGGGCTGCCAGGCGTCGAGTTCGGACCGGTAGACGACCACGGCAAGCGGAAGGGAACCGCCGATCGCCTTGGAGAGCACCATCACATCGGGCACGATTCCGCTGTGCTCGACCGCCCAGAAGGTGCCGGTCCGACCGACTCCCGTCTGCACCTCGTCGGCGATCAGCGGGATGGAGCGGGCCTCGGTGATCTCTCTCATCCTGCGCATCCAGGCGTCGGGGGCGGGGATCACTCCGCCCTCCCCCTGCACCGGTTCCAGGATCATCCCGGCCGGCCCGGGCACCCCGCCCTTGGGGTCGTCGAGAAGGCTTTCGGTCCAGCGGGCGCCGAGTTCGGCGCCGCGCTCGCCGCCGATCCCGAAGGGGCAGCGGTAGTTCTGCGGGAAGGGCAGCCTGGTCACGCGTACATCGGTGGCGCCGCCCGAGGCGTCGAGGGCGCCGGCCGTCATCCCGTGGTACGCGCCGGTGAACGAGAGGAGGCCGCTTCGACCGGTGGCCGTGCGGACGAGTTTGAGGGCTGCCTCGACGGCGTCTGTGCCGGCGGGCCCGCAGAACTGGATCCGTGCGTCGTCGGCGAACTCCCGCGGCAGCGTGGCGAACAGCTCCGTGGTGAATGCGTCCTTGACCGGGGTGGCGAGGTCGAGGACGTGCAGCGGCGCACCCGAGTCGATGACCTTCCTGATCGCTTCGAGGACCACGGGGTGGTTGTGCCCGAGGGCCAGGGTCCCCGCCCCGGAGAGGCAGTCGAGATAACGCCGGCCGTCCGCGCCCTCGATCGTCAGCCCTCGGGCGCGTACGGGCACGATGGGCAGCGAGCGCGCATAGGTACGGGCAGCGGACTCGCGGAGCGACTGTCGGCGCAAAATCCCCTCGTGCGCGGCGGGCAGCGCCACCGGAGCAGGTTCGGTCACGGCCAAGGCTGTTGGTCCTCCCGCTGTAACAGTTGCGTTGCACATCGGTACCGCGTTCGTCCGCTGCCAAGCCCTGCTGAACGTTGATCGTGGGTACCCCGTACGTACCAACGACGCCGGAAGCCGGGGATCACGGGCAATCGGAAGATCCTTGCGGTGACGGAACCGCGGACCTGGTGCACGCCGTCCCCATCGGCACCGGCATAGTGGGGGGCCGCACTCCGGCCTGGGACAGCGGCCGGGGTGAGCAACGCCTTTGTAGAGTTCCGGCAGTTCCACCAGATCAGACAGTGCAGAAGTACCGAAGTCCCAGGGGGATCACGACATGCGACCCATTCGCCCGACGCTGGCTGCGGCTTCCATCGCCGCCGCGCTCGCGCTGGCTGCCACCGCCTGCGGTCCGAGCGCGGACAACGCGGGCGACAAGCCGAGCGCGCCCGCCAGCCAGTCGGCCGACGAGAAGATCACCATCCCGGACGATCTCAAGGACCGGCTCAAAGAGCACGGGATCGACCTGGACAAGTGGAAGAACGGCGAGTGGAAGAACTGGGACAAGGACAAGTGGCTACGTGAGGCCCAGGACTTCGTCAATCCGATCATCGAGGACCTCTGGGACCCGGACCGGATGCGCGATGCCAAGAAGCCGCCGGAGAAGCCCGTCGACAACGACATCTCGGGCGACGAGGGTGTCACGGACCCGACTCCCGCGCCGGTCAAGGCGCAGGCCGTGAACGCTCCGTACCACTCCAACGCCGCCGAGGCCGGGAAGGTCCTCTTCGACGGCCCGCAGGGTTCGATGGTCTGCTCCGCGACCGTCGTGAAGGACCCGGCCAATCCCGGCAAGTCCAACATGGTGTGGACGGCGGGCCACTGTGTGCACGCCGGCAAGAGCGGCGGCTGGTACCGCAACATCGCCTTCGTCCCGTCGTACAACGACAGCGCCAAGCCCACCTCCGAGTTGGAGAACACGCCGAAGGAAGAGATCGCTCCCTACGGCGTGTGGTGGGGCGACTGGGCCCAGACCTCCGAGCAGTGGATCTCCCAGGGCGCCGCGACGGGCGGCCAGGGTGCTCCGTTCGACTACGCCGTGATCCACGTCACCCCGGAGAAGGGCGGCACGGGCAAGTCGCTGGAGGAGACGGTCGGTTCGGCACTCCCGGTGGACTTCAATGCCCCGGCCGTGCCGGAGATCGACAACATGACCGCCACCGGCTACCCGGCGGCGCCGCCGTTCGACGGCCAGAAGCTCTTCCAGTGCTCGGACAAGCCGGGCCGGCTGTCCATCAAGGCCAACGAGCCGACGATGTACCGGATCGGCTGCACCATGACCGGCGGTTCCTCCGGCGGCGGGTGGGTCGCCAGGGGCCAGGACGGCAAGCCCGCGCTGGTGTCGAACACCTCCATCGGCCCGGTCACGGCCGGCTGGCTTGCGGGTCCCCGCCTGGGCGACGAGGCCAAGGGCATCTACGACGCGGTCAGCAAGAAGTTCGCGGGCCAGTAGGCACGAGCAAGTCCATGTGACTGACGGAAGGAAAGGGGCTTGCGGCCGGTCGGCCGCAGGCCCTCTTCCTTCCTCGTGGAGACTCCGTGCAGGTGAAGCCCTGCCCCAACTCCCCAACCAGGCACCGACATAGAGTGGTGCGGCAATAGGGGCGGCCCCGGAAGGCCGCCATTTAGCGTGACACGTTCATGACACAAACCCGTTGCACTTCAGGGGGAATCGTCTCCATGCGATCCATACGTCCATTGCTGGCTGCCACCGGCATCGCCGCAGCCCTCGCGCTGACGGCCACCGCCTGTGGCGCGGGCGAGGACATGGCCGCCGACAAGCCCGCTACTTCCAGCCCGGCCGCAGGCAATGGCGGCGCCGATCTTCCCCCGGACCTGGCCGACAAGCTCAAGGAGCACGGTGTCGACCTCGACAAGTGGAAGAACGGCGAGTGGAAGAACTGGGAGAAGGACAAGTGGCTTCGCGAAGCCAAGGACTTCGTCAACCCGGTGATCGAGGGCCTGTGGAAGCCCGAGCGGATGACGACGGCCACGGCGCCGACCAAGACGCTGGCGGTCGGCGATATCTCCGGTGACCAGGACGTCACCGACCCCGAGCCGCGCCCGGTCCAGGCCCAGGAGGAGAAGAAGCCGTACCACCAGAACGCCGCTCCGGTCGGCAAGGTCTTCTTCGACTCCCCGGAGGGCTCGATGGTCTGCTCGGCCACGGTCGTCAAGGACCCGAAGAACCCGGGCAAGTCCAATCTGGTGTGGACCGCTGGGCACTGCGTCCACGCGGGCCAGGCGGGCGGCTGGTACCGCAACATCGCCTTCGTCCCCGCCTACAACGACAAGGGCAAGTCCCCGGCCGCGCTGGAGAACGCGCCGCCGCAGGAGATCGCTCCGTACGGCGTGTACTGGGCCGACTGGGTCTCGACCTCCGGTGAGTGGATCACCCAGGGCGGCCCGACCGGTGGCACGGGTGCTCCGTACGACTACGCCGTGATGCACGTGAAGCCGGAGAAGGGCACCAAGTCGCTGGAGGAGACGGTGGGCGTCGCCCTCGACGTCAACTTCGACGCGCCCGAGGCGAAGAGCATCAGCGCGATGGGGGCCTGGGGCTACCCGGCCGCCCCGCCGTACAACGGCGCGATCATGCACAAGTGCGTCGACCGTCCCGGCCGTCTCTCGATCGCGCCCGGTACGCCGACGATGTGGCGTATCGGCTGCACGATGACCGGTGGTTCCTCCGGTGGCGGCTGGTTCGCCGAGCAGCCGGGCGGCAAGCTGGCGCTGGTCTCCAACACCTCGATCGGCCCGGCCACTTCGGGCTGGCTGGCGGGTCCGCGCCTGGGCGAGGGCGCGCAGCAGATCTACACGATGATGAGCGACAGGTTCGCGGGCCGGTAGGTCCGCAGGCTGCGGAAGAACGGAAGGCCTGTACCCCTCGCGAGGGGTACAGGCCTTCCGCCTTGATCAGTTGAGCCGGATCGGCGCGCGATCAGCGAGTCGCTGGCACATACGGCGCCAGCGCCGCGGCCAGCTCCTCATGCACCCGCGCCTTGAGCAGCGTGCCCTCGGTGGTGTGCTCCTCGGAGAGAACCTCGCCCTCGGTATGCACCCGCGAGACCAGCCCGCCCTGGGTGTACGGCAAGAGGACGTCGATCCCGACTTCGGGCCGCGGCAGTTCGACGTCGATCAGCGCGAGCAGCTCATTGATGCCCCTGCCGGTCCGCGCCGATACTGCGATCGCGTGCCGCTCGATGCGCAGCAGCCGCTGCAGTACGAGCGGATCGGCCGCGTCCGCCTTGTTGATCACCACGATCTCGGGCACGTCCAGCGCGCCCACATCGCGGATCACCTCGCGCACGGCGGCCAGCTGCTCCTCCGGCGCCGGGTGCGATCCGTCCACGACATGCAGGATCAGATCGGAGTCCCCGACCTCCTCCATGGTGGAGCGGAACGCCTCAACGAGGTGGTGCGGCAGATGCCGTACGAACCCGACGGTGTCGGCGAGGGTGTAGAGCCGGCCGCTCGGCGTCTCGGCCCGGCGGACGGTCGGGTCCAGGGTGGCGAACAGCGCGTTCTCCACCAGGACGCCGGCGCCCGTGAGGCGGTTGAGCAGCGACGACTTTCCTGCGTTGGTGTAACCGGCGATCGCGACCGAGGGCACCTTGTTGCGTCGGCGCTCCTGGCGCTTGATCTCGCGGCCCGTCTTCATCTCCGCGATCTCCCGGCGCATCTTCGCCATCTTCTCGCGGATCCGACGCCGGTCCGTCTCGATCTTGGTCTCACCGGGACCACGGGTGGCCATGCCGCCACCGCTGCCGCCGCCCATCTGACGGGACAGCGACTGACCCCAGCCGCGCAGCCTCGGCAGCATGTACTGCATCTGCGCCAGCGCGACCTGTGCCTTGCCCTCTCGGGACTTGGCGTGCTGGGCGAAGATGTCGAGGATCAGGGCAGTGCGGTCGACCACCTTGACCTTGACGACGTCTTCGAGGTGGATCAACTGGCCGGGGCTGAGCTCACCGTCACAGACGACGGTGTCGGCTCCGGTCTCGAGCACGATGTCGCGCAACTCCTGCGCCTTGCCCGAGCCGATGTACGTGGCCGGGTCCGGCTTGTCACGACGCTGGATGACGCCGTCGAGCACCAGCGCGCCGGCCGTCTCGGCGAGTGCCGCAAGCTCCGCGAGGGAATTCTCCGCGTCCTGCACCGTCCCCGAGGTCCATACCCCGACGAGAACCACACGCTCGAGGCGCAGCTGCCGGTACTCGACCTCGGTGACGTCCTCGAGCTCGGTGGAGAGGCCCGCCACACGCCGCAGCGCCGCGCGCTCGGTGCGGTCGAACTGATCGCCGTCCCGCTCTCCGTCGATTTCGTAGCTCCAGGCGACGTCCTCTTCCATCAGGGCATCGGCCCGAAGGCTCTCGGTGCGCGTCTCCGCGAAGCTCTGCTCGTCCTGGGAAGGGGATGAAGAGGAGGTCATTGGATCCTTACGTCGATTGGGAAAACTGCACAAAACTTCTGCAAGTGCCGGATAAGAAGTCCGGTACCTCAGTCACAACGCGTAACGCCCCCGGATGATTCCCCGAAAGGGGTTCCGGCCCCGGCAGTGTCGCCGACCCGTTGATGGTCGCACGGTCCTGCCAGGGCCGTCACCCCAGTTTCAGCGGGCTGCGCCGGGCCTTCAGCGGGCCATGCGAGCCGTGGGAGCGTCGCTCCGCCAGTCCGGATGCCCGGGCATCCGCGGCGTCCGGTCCGCGTACAGCCACTCCCCGAAGAACGCCGACAGGTCACGCCCCGCGATCCGCGAGGCCATCCCGGTGAAGTCGGCGGTCGTCGCCGTCCCGTCCCGGTGCTCCCTCACCCAGGCTCGCTCCAGCTGCGCGAAGGCGTCCTTCCCGATGGTCTGCCGCAGCGCGTACAGAACCAGTGCGCTGCCGTCGTACAGCACGGGCCGGAAGATGCTGATCTTCTGCCCCGGCGTCGGCGGCTTGGGCGCCGCGGGCGGCCCGGCATCCGCCCGCCACTGATCGGACCGCTTGTACGCCTCGCGCATCCGCGTCTCCAGCGGCTTCTGCGCCTTCTCCTCGGCGTACGTCGCCTCGTACCAGGTGGCATGCCCTTCGTTCAGCCACAGATCGGACCAGGTGCGGGGCGAGACGCTGTTGCCGAACCACTGGTGGGCCAGCTCGTGCACCATCACCGAATCGACATACCACTCGGGGAACACGCCGCCGGTGAAGAGCGAGCGCTCGAAGAGCGAAAGCGTCTGCGTCTCCAGCTCGAACCCGGTGTCGGCGTCGGCGACCAGCACTCCGTACGTCTCGAAGGGGTAGCGGCCGACGCGCCTCTCCATCCACTCCAAGTGCTCGGGTGTCTTCTTCAGCCAGGGCTCCAGCTTCTCGCGGTCCGCGGCCGGCACCACATCGCGCACGACCAGTCCGCCCGGCCCCTGGCGCTGGAGGACAGCCGAGCGGCCGATCGACACCTGCGCGAGCTCGGTGGCCATGGGGTGCTTTGTCTGGTAAGCCCATGTCGTGCTGGTACCCGTCCAGAACTTGACCGTCCGTACGCCGTTGGCAACCGCCGTGAGCTCCTTGGGAGCGGTGATACGGAAGGTGAAGTACGCCTTGTCGGCGGGATGGTCGTTGCACGGGAATACCCGGTGCGCGGCGTCGGCCTGGTTCGCCATCGCCAGCCCGTCGCCGGTGCGCACCCAGCCACCCACGCCCGCCGGGCCGCTCGGGTCGCTCGTGTGGGTGACCGTGATCAGCATTCGCGAGTCCTGCTCGACGGCGGCGGCCGGCTCCACGACCAGATCCTCACCGGCGGTCGTGAAATCGGCGGGGCGGCCGTTCACCTGGACCGTACGGACGGTGCCGTGCGAGAAGTCGAGGTTGATGCGCTCCAGCCGCTGGGCCGCCCTCGCGTCGATCTTGGTGACAGCGTCCAGCGGCTTGGTGTTGCGGCCGCGATAGGTGAAGGCGATGTCGTACGCGAGGACGTCGAAGCCGGGATTGCCCAGGTGCGGGAAGAGGGAGTCGCCGATGCCGAGCGGTGCGGGCGGTGGCAGGGTCGCCGCGACGAGAGTGGCCGAGGCGGTGGCCAGCAGGGCGGCACGCAGGCGCCGAGAGGTGAGCAGCATGCCCTACGGCTATCAGCGCACCCGGCTATGACCGTGACGGCGCGCGCCGTGCCACCCGAACGAGGTCAGGCGGTGGCCGCCGGATGCTGGGCACGGCTCACGTCGTACACCCCCGGCACATCGCGCATGGCGCGGATCAGGGCGGGAAGCCCTGCGGCGTCGGGGAGTTGAAGGGTGTACGTGTGCCGTACGCGCTGCTCGCTCGGCGGCTCGACGGTCGCCGACACGACCGCCGCGCCCTCGGTGGCGATGACCTCAGTGAGGTCGGCGAGCAGCCGCGGCCGGCCGAAGGATTCAGCGATGAGGGTGACGCGGCACTCCGCGGCGTCGCCCCAACTCACCGGGATGGGCTCGCGGTCGAGGGACTTCATACGGGCCACGGCGGGGCATTTCTCCCGGTGGACCGTCACGGTGCCGCCGCGTACCGCGAAGCCGGTGACGGCGTCGGGCGGCACGGGCGTACAGCAGCCGGCGAGGCGTACGGTCGCGTCCGGCAGGGCGACGACGGCGTTCGCGGCGGCGCGGCGGTCGGCGGTGACGGGCGCGGGTCTGCGGGGGGCGGCCGCCGCGACGTTCGTTCCCTCCGGATGCGCCGCGAGCCAGGTGGTGATGGCGATGCGCGCGGCGGGTGTGCGGGCATGGTCGAGCCATTCGGGCGACGGGCCGGAAGCGGCGTCCTGGACGTCCTGCGCGAGCAGGAGATGCACTGTGTCGCCGTCGCTCAGCACCGTACTGAGCGTCGCCAGACGGCCGTTGACGCGCGCGCCGATGCAGGCGTGCGCCTCCTCGCCGTACTGCGCGTAGGCGGCGTCCACACAACTCGCACCGGCCGGCAGACCGAGCGCGACGCCGTCGGCGCGGAAGACGGTGATCTCGCGGTCCTGCGCCAGATCCGCGCGCAGGGAGGTCCAGAAGGTGTCGGGGTCGGGGGTGGACTGCTGCCAGTCCAGGAGGCGGGAGAGCCAGCCGGGCCTGGTGGGGTCGGCGCGCTCGCCGTCGGCCGGCTCGGTCCCTTCGACGGGCACGTACGGATTGCCTAGGGCAATCACTCCGGCCTCGGCGACCTTGTGCATCTGGTGCGTACGGATGAGGACTTCGGCGACCGCTCCGTCCGGCCCCGCGACGGCGGTGTGCAGTGACTGGTACAGGTTGAACTTGGGGGCGGCGATGAAGTCCTTGAACTCCGAGATCACCGGGGTGAAGCAGGTGTGCAGCTCGCCAAGCACGCCATAGCAGTCGGCGTCCTCGCCAACCAGCACGAGCAGGCGCCCGAAGTCCGTGCCGCGCAGCTCGCCGCGTTTGAGCCGCGTGCGGTGCACGGAGACGAAGTGGCGCGGCCTGATGAGGACTTCGGCCGCAATGTCGGCGTCCCGCAGCACTGCCCTGAACTTCTCGGCGATGGCGTCGAGGGCGTCCCAGGCGGTCGTGTTGTCCGCGATGAGGGCGCGCGTGCGTTCGTACTCCTCTGGGTGGAGGATCGCGAAGACGAGGTCCTCCAGCTCGGTCTTGAGCGCCTGGACGCCGAGCCGTTCGGCGAGGGGGATGAGGACGTCGCGGGTGACTCTGGCGATGCGGGCCTGCTTCTCGGGGCGCATCACGCCGAGGGTGCGCATGTTGTGCAGCCGGTCGGCGAGTTTGATCGACATCACGCGGACGTCGTTGCCGGTGGCGACGAGCATCTTGCGGAAGGTTTCGGGCTCTGCTGCCGCGCCGTAGTCGACCTTCTCCAACTTGGTGACGCCGTCGACCAGATAGCTGACTTCGGCGCCGAACTCCGTCCGCACCTGATCAAGCGTCACTTCGGTGTCCTCCACGGTGTCGTGAAGGAGTGACGCGGTCAAGGTCGTGGTCTCCGCGCCCAGTTCGGCGAGGATGAGCGTGACGGCGAGCGGATGCGTGATGTAGGGCTCGCCGCTCTTGCGGAACTGTCCGCGGTGGGACGACTCGGCCAGGACATACGCCTTGTGCAGGATG
This sequence comes from Streptomyces sp. NPDC000880, assembly GCF_053599675.1. NCBI lineage: Bacteria > Bacillati > Actinomycetota > Actinomycetes > Kitasatosporales > Streptomycetaceae > Streptomyces > Streptomyces sp. NPDC000880. The sequence goes on from NZ_JBSFMS010000081.1 coordinate 21,326, forward strand.
GCGAGGTCGGCCTCCGGGTGGTGTGCCCGATGCGCCTCGGCCACGTGCCCGATCGCGTCGGGCAGCCGGTCGCGGGCTGCGGGCCCGAGGAGCGCGGCACGGCCCAGCCTGCGGAGGTCGATTCTGGGACGCCCACGCCTGCGGCTGTGGGCACCAGGGTTGGCGGCCTCTGCACTCATGGGGCACCTCCGGCAGCTTCGACCGGCGGTGGGAAGGACAGGCGTGCCCTCCGGGCCGGTGCTTGATGCTACCGACCCCACCACGTGGCGCAGTCCAGCTCTCGCTCAGCGTGAAACGGATCACCCATTCGAGCGACGCTCTATGCGATCACGGTTTCGGTCCTTACAGGGGTGACCTAGGCCAGGAGGGCAGGGTCGATGTGTCCCTCGGCGACGATCACGGCGGGGCCGGTCATCTCGATCTCTCCGTCCGGCCGCTCCGTAATCACCAGACGCCCGCCGGGCAGATCCACGGTGTACGTGACAGGCACGCCGGTGACCGAAGGGTCCGCGCCGTCCCTGCGGGCCGCCGCCACCACCACGGCGCACGCGCCCGTGCCGCACGAGCGGGTCTCGCCGGAGCCGCGCTCGTGCACGCGCATGGCGACATGGCGTTCGCCGCGGTCCACGACGAACTCGACGTTCGCCCCGTCCGGGTAGACGGACGCCGGGGTGAAGGGGGGCACGGAGAGCAGGTTCCCGGCGTGGTCCAGGTCCTCGACGAAGGCAACCGCGTGTGGATTGCCCATGTTCACGTTCAGGGCGGGCCAGCTGCGGCCGTCGAGGGTGACCGTGACGCCCGCCTCGGGGAGGAGCGCGCGGCCCATGGAGACCGTGACGTCACCGTCCTTGGCGAGGTGCACCTTCTTGACGCCGCCGCGGGTGGCCACCGCGAGGTCGCCCGCCTCGACAAGGCCCGCGCGCTGAAGATAGCGGGCGAAGACGCGTACGCCATTGCCGCACATCTCGGCGATCGATCCGTCTGCGTTGCGGTAGTCCATGAACCACTCGGCCTCGTCGGCCATGGCGCGCGCCTCGGGGTGCTCGGCGGACCGTACGACATGCAGCAGACCGTCGCCGCCGATGCCGGCCCGGCGGTCGCAGAGCTTGGCGACCGCGGGGGCGGGCAGGTCGACGGCGTTGTCCGGGTCGGGGACGATCACGAAGTCGTTCTCGGTCCCGTGGCCCTTGAGGAAGGCGATCGGCGAGGTCTGCGGGGTGCTCACGCCGTCCATCGTACGAGGACGCTCCGACACTCGGCGGGGCCGGCCACTCAAGTCGCACATGGCGGAGCCGTGCACTCGCCCACAGCCGCACCGTTCGACCCGCAGTCAGCGAAGTCGGGCCACTCGCCAGACGGCCAGCGCGACAAGCACCGCGCCCACGCCCACGTACAGGGCGATGACTCGCCAGTCGGCGCGCTCGCCGGAGCCGCGCGGCGGCAGTCCCGGCCAGGTGTGGCCGACGCGGCGGGCGGCCATCACACCCCAGCCCGCGGCGCAGCAGCTGATCAGCAGGCCCAGCATGGCGACGACCGCGCCGCCGTCGCCGGTACCGAAGGCGAGCGGGAAGGCGAACATCAGGGAGCCGACCGCGGCGAGCGCCACAATGGGGGCGAGCTGCCAGATCCGCAGCCTGCGCTGCGGTCGCAGTTCGACCTCGACCTCGCCCGCGAGCACGTCCTGGTCGTCAGGCCCGTCCGGACTCAGACGGGACGCGCTGTCCGCTGCGTCGCGCCTTTCCTGTTCTCTGTCTCGAGGGCCGGCCTCCATCGCCACGCGCCCTCCCAACTCGGACTCCACGTCGATCGATGCTCGATGATGGCACGCTCCAAGGGGCTGAAATGACTGGCAGAGCGTCCCGATGCCATCACGTGATCAGGCTGTGACCGCTCGTTCGACCAATGCCAGAGCCTGGTGGGGAAGTTCCGTCCGGTACCCGGCCCCGCCGCTCAGCCAGTGCACGCGCGGGTCCCGGCGGAACCATGAGTCCTGGCGGCGCGCGAAGCGCTTGGTGGCGCGCACGGTCTCCTCGCGCGCCTCCTGTTCGGTGCACTCCCCCGCGAGCGCCGTGAGCACCTGCTGATAGCCGAGCGCACGCGATGCCGTGCGCCCCTCGCGCAGGCCCTGCGCCTCCAGCGCGCGCACTTCGTCGACGAGGCCCGCTTCCCACATCCGGTCCACGCGCAGCGTGATGCGCTCGTCGAGCTCGGGGCGGGCGACGTCGACGCCGATCTGGACCGTGTCGTAGACGGCGTCATGGCCGGGAAGGTTGGCGGTGAAGGGCTTGCCGGTGATCTCGATGACTTCGAGGGCCCGGACGATCCGGCGGCCATTGCTGGGCAGGATCGCCTTGCCTGCCCCGGGGTCGGCGGCGGCGAGGCGGGCGTGCAGGGCGCCGGAGCCGCGCGCCGTCAGCTCCTCCTCGAGCCGGGCGCGGATCGCGGGGTCGGTGCCGGGGAATTCGAGGGCGTCGATGGCGCCCCGTACGTACAGCCCGGAGCCGCCGACGAGGACGGGCGTACGGCCTTCGGCAAGAAGGCGGTCCATCTCCGCTCTGGCCAGCTTCTGGTACTCGGCGACGCTCGCGGTCTCGGTGACGTCCCAGATGTCGAGGAGCTGGTGCGGGATCCCTCCGCGCTCGTCGGTCGTCAGCTTTGCGGTGCCAATATCCATCCCTCGGTAGAGCTGCATGGAGTCGGCGTTGACGACTTCGCCGCCCAACCGTTGGGCGAGGAAAACGCCCAGATCGGACTTTCCGGCCGCGGTGGGACCGACAACTGCGATGACCCGCGGGGCGGGAGCTGCGCTTCTCACTGTCCCAGTCTCGCAAACCCGAGGGCGTGTCCCCGAACGAGCGAAGTGACGGCACGGGGGCGGGTTCGTTGGCTGTTGCGAGGTTCCGAACGCCGGTTTTTCGACCGGTGCCCGCGAGCGGCGCAATGGGACGCTCAGGGCGACGCGGAGCTTCGCCCACACGAGTAGGCTATGGAGTAGATATGGGCGTTTTTTCACGGTTTCGTCGTAAGCCCAAGACGACCGCCGAGGCGTCAACCGAGGAGGCGACCGCCAGTACTCTGACGGCCGACTCCCCGGTTGAGTGCGGTTCCGAGGCCGAGGCGTCGAAGGACGCTGCGGAGGAGGTCACCGAAGCCGCGGAGGCCGAGGTCACCGAGACCGCGGCCGTCGAAGGCGTGGAGATTCCGAAGCAGCAGTCGGCCGAGGAGGCTGCGGACAACGAAGCCGGCGAGGGCGCCCGCAAATAGTCCCCGAGGGAAGGTGGCCCATGGGCTTCATGGACACGTTGAAGGCCAAGCTCGCCCCGGCCAAGGACAAGGTCTCTGGCCTCGCGCAGCAGCACGGGGGCAAGATCGAGCACGGTCTGGACAAGGCCGCGAAGACGGTCGACGCAAAGACCAAGGGCAAGTACAGCCGCAAGATCGAGTCTGGCACCGGCAAGGCCAAGGAGGCCCTGGACCGCATTGCCCACAAGGACGACGGCACTACGCCGCCGGCTTCCTGACATTCACCGGCGGAAGGCCGCGGAACAACTCGTTCCGCGGCCCTCCGCCGTCGCGGGTCCGCCGGTCCCGGATCCAATGCCGGTCCGGGAGGGATCCCCTACGACCAGGCGGCCACGAAGTAGCCGACGCCGTACGGGGCGTTCTCGTAGAGCAGCTGCCCGGCCGCCAGGCCCGCCCCCTCTGCGGCTCCCGCGAGCACCTGCCAGGGGGCCCGGCCCGCGGCCTTGAGTTCGTATGCCAGTGACTCGTCCAGCGCCTTGAGCGCATCGACATCGGCCGCCCCCAGTGCGCGAGCGGCCTCCCGGTCGAAATCGGCCGCCCGCTCGTCCAGATAGCCGGGGGCCTTCAGCGTGCGGCACGCACTGCCGTCGCCCATCACCAGCAGCGCGACGCGCTCCGCCCGGGCGCCCAGTTCCCGCCCGACAGCCAGACAGCGATCACCGGCGAGGGAATCGCCGACGCCGAGCCCCTCCGCCGGGGCATCTGCCCACTGGCTGCGGCCGAGCAGCCAGGCGGCGACAGCCAAGGACGGCGGCAGCGGCCGCTCCTGGCCCGCGCCCACTCCGAGCCGTACGTCGACGTCCACACCGAAGCCATGGAAGGACCCGGTCGCCCCAGCGCGGTACGAGTCAACGCCGTCCTGCTCCGCGGGGCCGACCACGAACAGCAAGTCGGGCCGGGCGGCGGCGAGCACCCCAAGGGCGTCGGCGCACGCACTCCGCGCCGCGTCGAGTTCGGGCGCGGCACCCGCGGCGACGTCGGCCACGAGCAGCGGCGGGCAGGGGCACACGGCGGCGGCGACAAGCATGATCGCCAGCCTAATGCGTGGTCAGGCGGGCGTCCGTGTTCGGCCCGGGCCCGGGCGGTGTGCATGCGTCCCCCGCCGCGCCCGTCCGTCAGTCGCAGCCGCACGCCGGCGCCGCGGCCACCGGCAGCGGCTCCGGCACACCGATTCCGGGCAGTCCCAGCATCACTCCGGCCGGCTTCGCGGCCTCGGCGGCGTTGCGCTTCTCCCAGGCGTCGCCGGCGCGGGTGCGTCGTACGGACTTCGCGGAGCCCTCCGCCAGCAGGTGGTGCGGGGCGGCGTAGGTGATTTCGACGGTCACCACATCGCCCGGGCGCACGTCCTCGTCCGGCTTCGTGAAGTGGACGAGACGGTTGTCCGGGGCGCGCCCGGACAACCGGTGCGTGGCACCGTCCTTGCGGCCCTCGCCCACAGCGACCATGACCTCCAGCGTCCGGCCGACCTGCTTCTTGTTCTCCTCCCAGGAGATCTCCTCCTGGAGGGCGACGAGGCGCATATAGCGCTCCTGGACGACCTCCTTGGGGATCTGGTCGTCCATCTCCGCCGCCGGGGTGCCGGGGCGCTTGGAGTACTGGAAGGTGAACGCGTTCGCGAAGCGGGCCTCGCGCACGGCATGCATGGTCTGCTCGAAGTCCTCCTCGGTCTCGCCGGGGAAGCCCACGATGATGTCGGTGGAGATGGCGGCGTGCGGAATCGCGGCGCGCACCTTCTCGATGATCCCGAGGAAACGCTCCTGCCGGTACGAACGGCGCATTGCCTTCAGGATCGGGTCCGAGCCCGACTGGAGCGGCATGTGCAGCTGCGGCATGACGTTCGGCGTCTCGGCCATCGCGGCGATCACCTCGTCCGTGAAGTCGCGCGGGTGCGGTGAGGTGAAGCGGACCCGCTCCAGGCCCTCGATGTTTCCGCAGGCGCGCAGCAGCTTGCTGAATGCCTCGCGATCGCCGATGTCGGAGCCGTACGCGTTGACGTTCTGGCCGAGCAGCGTGATCTCACAGACGCCCTCGGCGACGAGTGCCTCGACCTCGGCCAGGATGTCGCCGGGCCGACGGTCCTTCTCCTTGCCGCGCAGCGCCGGGACGATACAGAAGGTGCAGGTGTTGTTGCAGCCGACCGAGATGGAGACCCACCCGGCATACGCGGACTCACGGCGGGTCGGCAGCGTCGAGGGGAACGCCTCGAGCGACTCCGCGATCTCGACCTGCGCCTCTTCCTGGATACGGGCGCGCTCCAGCAGCACCGGTAGCTTGCCGATGTTGTGCGTGCCGAAGACGACGTCGACCCACGGCGCCTTCGAGACGATGGTGTCGCGGTCCTTCTGGGCCAGGCAGCCGCCGACGGCGATCTGCATCCCTGGCCGCTTGGTCTTCATCGGCGCGAGCCGGCCGAGATTGCCGTACAGCTTGTTGTCGGCGTTCTCCCGGACCGCGCAGGTGTTGAAGACGACGACGTCGGCGTCGCCGTCGGCACCCTCGGGCGCGCGGACATAGCCGGCGTCCTCCAGCAGGCCCGACAGGCGCTCGGAGTCGTGAACGTTCATCTGGCACCCGTAGGTGCGCACCTCGTACGTCTTCAAACCGTCCACTACTCCGCCAACCAGGTCGTTACCGCTCACCCGTCCAGGGTAAGGGCTCCGGTCGGGCCACAACGCTGAGTGCCTGCCGGCCGGGGCCGCAGCCGTGCCCTTGACGCGGTCCAGCAAGTCAGGGCCAGGGCGGCACGCCGAGCCGCCGGCGGGTGATCCGCCCCGCCAAGGCTGAGCACCCGCCGCCTCACCGCCCGTACTCAGCGACGTCACACAACATGACGGGTGTGGTGGATCGAGGTCCAATGAGCAGCGAGTATTCGCGGCCAATGTCCAGGAGCGGTTCGAGCAGCTGGGCTCAAGCGGCTTCGGCGGGGGCGATCCCCAGCCAACGAGGCTGAAACACCTATTACCCACGGTGACCCCTCGCCGTCGACCGTAGTTCCCGGCCGCGCTGCAGGGCCTGGCCATTATGGCGGGTGAGCTGGCAGGATCGCGCCATGCTCCCGGCCATGTCCCGCATCAGCCGCCGCCGCGCCCTCCAGGGCTCGGCGGTCGCACTGGCACTGTTCGGGCTGCTGATGTGGTGGCTGCTGCCGATCGGGAATTCGTCGCCGAGCGGCGCGCTGACCTTCAGCACGGGATCGCAGAACGGCGTCTATCAGCGGTACGGCGTGCTGCTGGAGGAGGCGCTCGCCCGCGATCTGCCGGACGTGACGATCGATCTGAAGATCAGCGAGGGCTCGCAGCAAAATCTCGCGCGGGTGGCGGCCGGCGAGGCGGACTTCACCATCGCCACGGCCGACGCGGTCGCCAAGTACAAACGGGACGGAAAGCCCGGCGCCGACCGGCTGCGCGGTTGCGCACGGCTGTACGACGACTATGTGCAGCTGGTCGTCCCCAGGGGTTCTTCGGTGCAGTCGGTGCGTGATCTGCGCGGCAAGCGGGTGGGCATAGGGCAGGAGGGTTCCGGCGTGCGGCTGATCGCCGAGCGGCTGCTGAAGGCCGCGGGGATCGACCCGAAGAGGGACATCACACCGCTTGTCGCCGGGATCGACACGGTGCCGGGGCGGCTGGAGGCGCGGGAGCTGGACGCGTTCTTCTGGTCGGGCGGCCTGCCCACGGCGGCCGTCGAGGAGCTGTCCGAGCGCTTCCAGATCCGGCTGGTGCCGCTGGAGGCCGACCTCATCGACAAGCTGCACGCCACCGGCGAGGCGACCAGCTACTACCGCTCCGCCGTGATGCCCGCCGACGCCTATCGAGAGGCGCAGAACGGGGAGCCCGTGCCGACGGTGGCGGTGGCGAATCTACTGGTCACGACCGACCGGACGGACCCGGCGATGACCGAGGGCTTCACCCGTACGGTGATCAAGAGCCGGGACCGGATCGGCAACACGGTGCACCCGGCGCAGCTGGTGGATCTGCGGACCGCTGTCTACACCGACCCGCTGCCGCTGCACGAAGGGGCCACGCGCTACTACCGCTCGGTCAAGCCGTAGGGGACGTACGCGGGACGGTGACGGTCACCCGCAGACCCTGCGGTTCGTGGTGGGCGTACGCGATCGAGCCGCCGCCCGCCGCCAGCAGGGCGCGCGAGATGGACAGTCCGAGGCCCGAGCCCTTGACGTTCTGGTGGCGGCCACTGCGCCAGAAGCGGTCGCCGATACGGACCAGTTCCTCATCGGTCAGGCCCGGGCCGCCGTCGGTGATCACGATGGTGGAGCTCTCGCCGTTCGAGGCGACCGAGACGGTGACCTCCTCGCCCTGCGGTGTGAACTTCAGGGCGTTGTCGATCACCGCGTCGAGGGCGCTGGAGAGCGCGACCGGGTCGACCCAGGCGGTGACCGCGGCCCTGTGCTCGGTCAACCGGACACCCTTCTCATCCGCGAGTGGACGCCAGGCAGCGACGCGCTCGGCCGCCAGTTCTCCGATGTCGGTGAGCTGGAGGTCGGCGGCGACATGCTCGGCCAGTGCCAGGTCCAGCAGGTCGTCGAGGACCTGAGCGAGGCGCTTGCCCTCGGTGCGGACCGAGGCGATCTCCTCGTTCCCCGCGGGGAGTTCCAGTGCGAGGAGCTCGATACGCAGCAGCAGTGCGGCGAGCGGGTTGCGCAGCTGGTGGGAGGCGTCGGCGACGAACGCGCGCTGCTGTTCCAGTACTTCTTCGACGTTGTCCGCCATCTCGTTGAACGAGCGGGCCAGGCGTCTGAGTTCCGGCGGGCCGCCGGCCACCGCAACGCGCGAGTTCAGCTGTCCGGTGGCGATGTCGTGGGTGGCCGCGTCCAGGATCCGTACGGGCCGCAGCACCCAGCCCGTGAGGCGGAAAGCGGCGCCGACGGCGAGCAGCATCGCCGCGCACTCGCCTGCCGCGATCAGCAGCCAGCTCCGCAGTACACGTGAGCGCATCTGGCTGGTGGGCGAGTCGGTGAACACGACGGCGACGACGTCCCCGTCCCGCACGACGGGTGAGGCGACGACCAGCCGGCCGCCCTGCTGCCACGGCCAGACCTGCGGCGGGTCCTGGCTGCGCCGCCCGGTCAGCGCCTCCTTGAACGCCTCGCGGCCCTCGCCGCTCTGCGGCAGCGCCCAGCTCTCGGGGGCGCGCGCCATGGCGTCACCCTCGCGGTAGAAGACGCCGGCTTTGATGCCGTACGTGTCGTGGTAGCGGTCGAGCTGCTCCTGGAGTGTGGAACGCCGCTTGTCGAGGCCCGAGCCCTCGGTGACGAACTGCGCGAGCGCCGCGAAGCGCACCGTGTCGTCGATCCGGTCGACGACGACCCGCTGCTGCTGCGCCGCGGCGACGCTCACGGCGAGGGGGAAGCCGAGCGCGAGCAGCACGCCTGCCATGAGGACGATGAGCAGCGGGAGAAGTCGGGTACGCACCGGGGTTTACGGGCCTTACGTGCCGGCGGGGGCGACGAGCCGGTAGCCGACGCCGCGCACGGTCTCTATCAGGGCGGGCATCCGCAGCTTGGAGCGCAGCGACGCCACATGCACCTCGAGGGTGCGGCCGGTCCCTTCCCAACTGGTGTGCCACACCTCGCTGATGATCTGCTCCCGGCGGAAGACGACGCCCGGCCGCTGCGCGAGCAGCGCCAGCAGGTCGAATTCCTTGCGGGTCAGCTGGACCGCGGCACCGTCGACGCTGACGCGCCGGGTGGGCAGTTCGATGGTGACCGGGCCGAGCCGCAGCGGGTGCTCGGACCCGGCACCGGCGGCGTCGTCACCACCGGCGGTGCGCCGGCTCACGGCATGGATGCGGGCCAGCAACTCCCCGGTGTCGTACGGCTTGACCACATAGTCGTCGGCCCCGAGGTTGAGCCCGTGTATCCGGGAGCGTATGTCGGCCCGCGCGGTAACCATGATCACGGGTATCGATGTGAGCTTCCGGATCTTGCCGCACACCTGGTAGCCGTCCTGGTCGGGCAGCCCTAGATCGAGGAGTACGACCCCGAAGGGCGGCTTCCCGGGATGCGTGGCGGGCAGCACGGCCTTCAGCGCCTCCTCGCCGTTGCGGGCGTGCACCACCTCGAAGCCGTGTTTGGCGAGCACCGCGGACAGGGCGGCGGCGACATGGTTGTCGTCCTCGACGAGCAGCAGTCTCATGGCCCCCCTCCGGTCCTGCGGTCGTGCGGCATACCTCGTGCGATGTACCAGGGCATCAAGGCCGATCCCCGCCCCGACAGTCAAGGGGGTTCCCGTTACATGCCTGTTTCCGTTACCCACCCGGTACGCCGATCACCATCCTGTTCACGCATAGTGTCCGGTTGCGGCCGGATCGTTATGCTCAATTTCCCCTCAGATGTAATGACGCTGATCGCAGCGCGTGACTAAGGTCCTCCCAACCGAGGAGGACGGAGCAAGAAGCCGATGAGCGGAGTTTCAGTGACCAAGGGCGCCGAGGACGCTGTGCCCACGGGGGGCGACCTGGTCGTGCTGAGCAACGTCAACAAGCACTTCGGCGCGCTGCATGTGCTCCAGGACATCGACCTGACCATCGCCCGTGGCGAGGTCGTGGTCGTCATCGGGCCCTCGGGGTCCGGAAAGTCCACGCTGTGCCGCACGATCAACCGCCTGGAGACGATAGATTCCGGCGCGATCTCGATCGACGGGAAGGCGCTGCCCCAGGAGGGCAGGGAGCTGGCCCGGCTACGCGCCGACGTGGGCATGGTCTTCCAGTCGTTCAACCTCTTCGCACACAAGACCGTGCTGGAGAACGTGATGCTGGGCCAGCTCAAGGTCCGCAAGGCCGACAAGAAGGCCGCCGAGCAGAAGGCGCGCACGCTGCTCGACCGGGTCGGCGTCGGCTCGCAGGCCGAGAAGTACCCGGCGCAGCTCTCCGGTGGTCAGCAGCAGCGCGTCGCCATCGCCCGGGCGTTGGCGATGGACCCCAAGGTCATGCTCTTCGACGAGCCCACATCGGCGCTCGACCCCGAGATGATCAACGAGGTTCTCGAGGTCATGCAGCAGTTGGCGCGCGATGGGATGACGATGGTTGTTGTCACCCATGAGATGGGTTTTGCCCGCTCCGCCGCGAACCGCGTTGTTTTCATGGCGGACGGCAAGATCGTCGAGGAGGCCACGCCGGACGAGTTCTTCAGCAATCCGCGCAGCGATCGTGCCAAGGACTTCCTTTCGAAGATCCTGCACCACTGACGACCGGCGATCCCCACCACTGACGACCGGCGAGTTACGACACAAGGGATGTTCATCATGAAGCTGCACAAGGCAAGCGCCGCGGCCGCCGCGGCCCTCGTCCTCTCCCTGACCGCGACCGCTTGTGGTGGCGACAGCGGCTCGGGCGGCGGTAACGGCGGCGACAAGATCACCATTGGCATCAAGTACGACCAGCCCGGCCTCGGCCTGAAGACCCCGGACGGGAAGTTCACCGGCTTCGATGTCGATGTCGCCACGTACGTGGCGAAGGAGCTCGGCTACGACGCCAAGGACATCACCTTCAAGCAGGCGCCCAGCGCCGAGCGCGAGAACCTGATCAAGAACGGTGACGTCAAGTTCGTCGTCGCCAGCTACACGATCAACGACAAGCGCAAGGCGGAGGTCGACTTCGCCGGACCGTACTTCCTGGCCCACCAGGACCTGCTGGTCCGCGCGGACGACAACTCCATCACCAAGGCCACCGACCTCAACGCCAAGAAGCTGTGCTCGGTCACCGGCTCCACCTCGGCGCAGAACGTCAGGGACAAGCTCGCGCCCCAGGCCGACCTGCAGGTGTACGGCGGCTACTCGGAGTGCCTGACCGGCCTGGAGAACAAGGCCGTCGACGCGCTGACCACCGACAACTCCATCCTGGCCGGCTACGCCGCGCAGAAGGAGAACCAGGGCAAGTTCAAGCTCGTGGGCCTCAACCTGAGCGACGAGCCCTACGGCATCGGTCTGAAAAAGGGTGACAAGGATCTTCAGACCAAGATCAACGCGGCGCTCACGAAGATGGTCGACGACGGTTCCTGGGACAAGTTCGTGAAGGCGAACTTCGGCCCGGCGAACTACAAGAACGAGCCTGCCCCGAAGATCACTGAAGGCAGCTGAGGTCGGCTCGCAGGATCGTGAAGTCGGTGTGCACTTCGGGGATCTTTGCGGCCACCGTCATTCC
>NZ_JBSFMS010000082.1:0-32569 GCF_053599675.1 Streptomyces sp. NPDC000880
GCGCGATCGGCGCCGTGGTGCTGGTGGACACGCGTCGCCTCGCGGACTGCTTCCCAGCAGTCGACTACTTCGAGAACAGCGGCCTGCCCTTCGTCATAGCCCTCAACGGCTTCGACGGACACCAGCCGTACAACCCGGAAGAGGTGCGGGAGGCCCTGCAGATCGGCCCCGACGCTCCGATCATCACCACCGACGCCCGCCATCGCGCGGACGCCAAGAGCGCCCTGATCACACTGGTCGAACACGCACTGATGGCGCGCCTGCGGTAGCCGGTACCGCGGCCGCGTGTCTCTGTGAGGACGCCCTCGCCTCCTGCTTGGAGCGCGGGGGCGTCCTGCTGTTGTTTCTCCCCTGCCCGCCCCTTCCCGAACTGGGGGAGAACGCCAAAGACCCCAGCGCCCGTACCGGGCGCTGGGGTCTACGTAACGCGGCAGCAGCGTCAGCCCTGCCAGCTGTGGGCCGTGCGGAAGCCCCGCTGCCGCTCCAGGCGGCGCCAGCCTGCCGTGGAGCGGCCGCCGTGGGCAGCGTCGGTCTCGGACTGGGACGCCGCGCGCGCGAGCAGCACCGCGGTGATCGCGGCCAGCTCCTCGGGGTCGGCGTGACCCTTTTCGACGCGCAGCACGGAGGAGGACGACTCAGCAGGAGTGCTCATGGCTTTCGGGCTCCAGTCTCGCAGGGTTACTGCGGGGGGTTGCCGTGCTTGCGGGACGGCAGGTCGGCGTGCTTCGTACGGAGCATCGCGAGGGATGCGATCAGCACCTCGCGTGTCTCGGCGGGGTCGATGACGTCGTCGACCAGGCCGCGCTCCGCGGCGTAGTACGGGTGCATCAGCTCGGCCTTGTACTCCTTGACCATGCGCACCCGCATGGCCTCGGGGTCCTCGGCCTCGGCGATCTGCCGGCGGAAGATGACATTGGCGGCACCATCGGCGCCCATCACCGCGATCTCGTTGGTCGGCCAGGCGTAGGTGAGGTCCGCACCGATGGACTGGGAGTCCATGACGATGTAGGCACCCCCGTACGCCTTGCGCAGGATCAGCGAGATCCTCGGCACAGTGGCGTTGCAGTACGCATACAGCAGCTTCGCACCGTGCCGGATGATCCCACCGTGCTCCTGATCGACGCCCGGCAGGAAGCCGGGCACGTCCAGCAGCGTGATGATCGGGATATTGAAAGCGTCGCACATCTGCACAAACCGTGCGGCCTTCTCACTCGCCTCGATGTCCAGAACACCGGCCAGCGACTGCGGCTGGTTGGCGACGATGCCGACCACCTGACCATCGAGCCGCGCCAGCGCACAGATGATGTTGCGGGCCCAGCGCTCGTGGATCTCGAGATAGTCACCGTCGTCGACGAGTTCCTCGATGACTTTGTGCATGTCGTACGGGCGGTTCCCGTCCGCCGGCACCAGGTCCAGCAGAACGTCGCAGCGCCGGTCCGCCGGATCCTCGGCATGACCGACCGGCGGGTTCTCCCGGTTGTTCGAGGGCAGCATCGCCAGCAGGTAGCGCACCTCGGCGATGCAGGTCTCCTCGTCGTCATACGCGAAGTGCGCCACACCGCTCGTCTCGGCATGCACATCCGCACCGCCCAGACCGTTCTGCGTGATCTCCTCACCGGTGACGGCCTTGACGACGTCAGGACCGGTGATGAACATCTGCGAGGTTTCACGGACCATGAACACGAAGTCCGTCAAAGCGGGCGAGTACGCCGCACCACCCGCACACGGCCCGAGCATCACACTGATCTGCGGGATGACACCGGAGGCACGGGTGTTGCGCTGGAAGATACCGCCGTAGCCTGCGAGCGCCGAGACACCCTCCTGGATACGGGCACCGGCGCCGTCGTTCAGCGAGACCAGCGGAGCCCCGGCCGAGATGGCCATGTCCATAATCTTGTGGATCTTGGTGGCATGCGCCTCCCCGAGCGCGCCACCGAAGATCCGGAAGTCGTGCGCATAGACGAACACCGTCCGGCCCTCGACCGTGCCCCACCCGGTGATGACACCATCGGTGTACGGCTTCTTGGTCTCCAGGCCGAACCCCGTCGCCCGATGCCGCCGCAGCTGCTCCACCTCATGGAACGAGCCCTCGTCCAACAGCAGCGCGATACGCTCGCGAGCGGTCAGCTTGCCCTTGGCGTGCTGCGCCTGGGTCGCACGGTCGCTGGGGCCGCGGCGTGCCTCGTCGCGCAGAGCGTGCAGCTCGGCCACACGCCCACGCGCGTCATTCGGCTCGGCGGTGGTCTCGTCCAAAACGGTCATGCATCGACCCTACGGATCCGACCAAGAAAACCCTGCCGTTGACTCCGTACAGTCTCCGGACCTTTCTCCTGTCGCCCTTGAACAGATCCATCGCGCACTGCAGGCCTACTACCAGCTCATGGCCATCAAGCTTTGTGGATGTTCAACAAGGCGTTCACCTGAGAGCCACCTCACAGTGGTGGCTGGCTCCAGCGCCGCCTCCGGTGATTCGCAGCCGCAGCGACCGGCCGGTGGCGAGCACCTCGACGGACGCATCCTTGCTGCTCACCTTGTACACCGGGTGGTGCCAGGTGATCTCCAGCGGTGCCCCGGTGCGCGGCGGCTCGCTGATATGAAGAGTTGCCGTGTGGCGATTACTCCGAACGAGGGCACTCGCCGGCGCGGTCGCGGTGAGCGGGCCCACCGTACCGGGCTGCCAGAAGTTCGCGGCAGTCAGTCCCAGGGAGCGGACAGCGACCGCCTGGCAGGCCTCGCTGTTGGCGAGGATCTCCACCCGACGGCCGTCGCGGGCGCGCGCGGTGACGGTGCGGCGGCTTGCTCCCGGCAGCAGCAAATACGCGTACGAGGCCGCCACCGGGTCGGTGCCGTGGTCGAGCCAGAGAGTCTGGTAGCGGCGGGTGACGCGCTCGGTGGAGCTGGTGGTGTTGATGTCGCTCCAGGCACCGGTGCGGTCCTCACGCAGGGTGCGCAGCCGGCCGGTGCCGCCGGGGAAGATCCAGCCGCCGTGGCCTTCGAGGTGCGCCCAGCGGGAACCGACGGTCAGGGCGTTGGTGCCGCCCTCGCCGAGGTTGCGGTTGTCGACGACCGTCTCGACGGGCACCCCGTCGCTGCTCGTGATGCCCGCGCCGAGGCAGGCGACCTCGTCTGCGAGGCAGAACCACGACTTACGGGCCTCGAGGGTGGAGCCGAGGCCGAGCAGATGCTGGCCGACGGCCGCGAACTCGCCGTCGCTCGCCCCGCCGACCCACTTCGCCGCGGGCTTGGGCACGCCCCATTCGCCGCCCGCCCGGTCGGCAAGTCGCTTGGTCGACACGGTCGTTCCGGGCAGCCGGTAGAAGTCGACGGTCGGCCAGAACCAGTCTGTGTACTGATCGGACCGGCCACCCGCAGCCTCGCCCGGCCACCAGTAGAGCATTCCGGCTCCGGTATGCCAGCCGCGCGGATTCTCGCCGTTGCCGCACTCGTAGTACGAGATCCGCTCCGACGCCATGGAGATGTTCGCGGCCCAGCCGGGGCGGCGGTGCACGGCCCGGTCCATCGAGGCGAAGAGTTGATGGCCGACCGGCTCGGGCGCGGCCGGGACGGGCGACGCGGCGGCCGCGTGCAGCCGGGAGAGGTCGGCGACGCCGAACTGCCGGCCGGTGAGGACCGGCGTCACGGTGTCCCGCTCGATCCAGCCCTTGATCCTGGCGTGCCAGCGCTCCCGCTCGGCGGCGGAGGCTCCGCCCGCGAGCAGCGCGATCGCGGCGATCAGGCCCTGCCCGTGGAAGTGGTCGCTGCGCATGATCCTGCGCTCGTCGTTCTTGAGGTAACCCCGGCTGATGGCACGGCCGTTGACGCTGTCCATCATCAGCCCGTTGTAGATCAGGGGCGCGTACGCGTGCTCGACGCTGTCCAGGATGATCTGGCGGTTGGGGTCGGTGACGGCCCAGGCTCCGCCCGCGAGCAGGGCGAAGAGGCGGCCGAGGCCGTCGAGCATGACCTGCCCGTACGTGCCGGAGTAGGCGACCCAGGTGTGCTGGATGAACGATCCGTCGGCGTAGAGGCCGTCGCCCTTGGTGACGTACGGGAAGACGGGCGACAGGGCGTCGCGGGCGAGTGCGATCTTCTCCGGGGCCCTGCCGAGGACGCCGCGCAGGGCGACGGAGCGGCAGAGGTCGACGCGGTTGGCGCCGGTGGATGTGCCGCTGTAGTTGCCGAGCATCGCGTCGGGGATGAAGTGGTCGACGGCGGCGAAGACGGCGTCTCGCCGGTCCTGGGTGAGCTTGTCCTGGAGGACGGCGACGATGTCCATGAGGAGGCGGGGGCTGCCTATCTGCCACTCCCACCAGTTGCCGTAGCGGGTGGTGGAGGGGTTGTAGATCTTCGCGGCGAGGTGGTCGAGGCCGCGGATGATGTCGGCGAGGAGCCCGGCGTCGCCGGTGAGGCCGGTGCCCTGCTGCGCGTACGCCTGGGTCATGGTCCACAGGCGGCTGTAGCTCTGGGTGATGCCGGAGGGCGGGTCGAAGGTGTAGCCGGGCCACAGGGAGGCGTCGGTGGGAGCCATGGCCGCGCGGAATCCAGCGGCCAGTTCGCCGGTCTCGGCGAGGCGGGAGGCGTAGGGCTCCACGGTCGGGTCGTAGCCGGTCCCGAGGCTTATCTCCAGCCAGCGCAGGCGCAGTGTCTCGTACTCGTCCTGTTCGATGGCGTGCCCCTGAGAAGGGATGCTCAGGGTGAGGGCGCTTGCTCCCGCAGCGGCGAGGAAGGTGCGGCGGGACCATGCGGGCGTGAGCGGCACGGGAGCCTCCGGACAGAAGTGGTGTAGACCGGTTGCCCGTTGGTCTAGCAGCCCTTCGCCGTACCTTCAATGGGCGTGACAGGTTTCTGAGGCGGCAGTCCAATAACCGCCGCGCGTTGGTCCAAGTCCCCGCTGCGATCGACAACTTATGAAGCGGCGAAGATTGTGAGAGCGCTCTCAGCCACACCTCTTGACGACCGCTCCCACCGTCGCAAGAGTGGTGGACACCCCCACAAGTACAGGAGTTCATCCGTGATTTCCCGCAGAATGTTCCTGTCCGGCACCGCCGCAGCGACCGCGCTCACCTACCCCCCTGGGGAAGCGCTCTCAGCCCCGGCGCCAAGGCGGCGCCCCCCACCTGCGAACTGGCCCTGGAGAACAAGTCGTTGCCCGGTCAGGTCAACGCCTATGTCACCGGCCACGAGCAGGGCACCGGACGCTGGGTGCTGCTCCGCCCCGGCGGCGGCGTCTACTACCCCGAGTCCCCCTCCGCACCCCAGACCCCGCTCCCCGTCGACTGCGCCATCCCGCTGCGCGCGGCGGGCGCCGGCCAGGTCGTGCTGACGCTGCCCCAGATGTTCGGCGCCCGCGTCTATTTCGTACGCGACAGCAAGCTGGACTTCTTCGTCAACCCGGGTCCCGCCCTCGTCGAGCCGGCCTTCGCGACCCCCTCCGACGCCAACTACGGCCGCACCTGGTCATTCGCGGAGTTCACCTTCAACCCGACACAGCTCTACGCCAACATCAGCTATGTCGACCTGGTGACTGCCCTCCCCATCGGCCTCACGCTGACCGGCGACGCCACCCACACGGTCGCCACGCTGCCGAACGGCGCGCTCCAGAAGATCGCCGACGAGCTCGTGGCCCAGGCGGGCCGCGACGGCCAACCCTGGGACAAGCTGGTCGTCCGCGGCTCGGGCGGCCAGGTGCTACGGGTCATCTCGCCGCAGAACCTGATGGCGCCCTTCTTCGACCGGCCCGCCGAGATGCCCTTCCGGAACGTCTTCGACAACTACATCAACCGGGTGTGGGACAAGTACCGCTCCACCGACCTGCGGATCGACCTCCAGGGCGGCCGCGGGGTGCGCACGGGGCGGGTGAGCGGCGACGTGCTGACCTTCACCGGCGGCCACACCTTCGCCAAGCCCACCTCGAAGGACATCTTCACCTGCAACCACGGGCCCTTCGCCAACAACCCCGGTGACTCCGACGACAAGAAGGGCCTGCTGGCCAGGCTCGCCGCGGGCTTCAACCGGACGACCCTGCTGACCCACCCCGACCAGCCGAACGGGGCGACCTCGGCCGACTACTACCGCGACCCGGCGACGAACCACTGGTCCCGGGCCGTGCACGCCAACACCCCGATCGGGTACGCCTTCCCGTACGACGACGTCCGCCCGGACGGCCGGCCGGACGTCTCCGGCGCGGCGTACGACGGCAACCCGCGGCGCTTCACGCTGACCGTCGGATCCTGAGCCCCGGCTCGTGACGCGGACGGGTGCCCGGCCGGCATGGGGGGACCGGCCGGGCACCCGCACGTCCGCACCGGCTCAGCAGCCGCCGCAGTTGTAGTACGTCACGTCCCAGTGGTTGCCCTCGTCCGCGTAGATGTTTCCGGAGCCGGACTTCCACTGCGGGGCACCGTCGCCCGGACGCGCGCCGATGTAGGTGAAGGTGTTCTTGATGTAGTTCCCGATGCAGGTGTACTTGCTGTAGTCGAGCTTGTAGCCGTTCCAGTGCGAGTACGTGCCGCCCGCGTGCCCGGTCTCCGTACCTCCGGTGATGTTGAGCGCACAGCCGCTCGCGCTCTTGAGGGTCTGCGCTCCCTTCGCACTGGCGAGGTTGAGCTGCTCGAAGGACGTACACGACGGGTTGTTGCGGTCGGAGCAGCCGCCGGACGAGGACCAGGTGATCCCGGACGAGCGGAACATCGAAGTCGCCGTGGCATGGCTGATCTTGGTGACGGCGTGCGCTTCGGTAGCGCCGCTGATGACGCCGAATCCGGGCGCGAAGAGCGCGCCCAGGACGAGCGTGAGCGCGCTGAGTGCGGAGCGGACTTTCATGGGGGATCCCTCCTGCTGATGACCGTTGAGGACTGTGCGTTCCGGCGTGGACCGTGCATTCCGGTTGGGACGGCGGTGCAGGTGGAGCAAGGAGATGGTGCCCGAGTTCTACGCGCGTCGCCAGAGGGGCCGCCGCATCCTCTGGGTGAACCTCTCGAGGAGAAGTTGAAGATTGAACGGAATGGCCTTATGGTGGATGTCGTTGAACCTTAAACAACACGCCCTACGTCCACGAAGGAGTGCCCATGGGTCTCTTCAACCGCAAGACCGACACCGCCACCACCCCCACCGCCACGCTCGACGTCGACCCCGCGCTGACCGCGCTGACCGGTGACTACACCATCGACACCGCCCACAGCAGCTTCGGCTTCACCGCGCGGCACGCGATGGTGACCAACGTCCGCGGCTCGTTCGGGGAATTCTCGGGCAGCCTGCGGCTGAACGGCACCGACCCCGACCACTCCACCGCCGAGATCGACGTCAAGATCGCCAGCATCGACACGGGCAGCGCGGACCGTGACACCCACCTGCGCAGCGGCGACTTCCTCGAGGCCGAGGCATACCCGCTGATGACGTTCCGCTCGACGCACGCGGAGCAGCTCGGCGGCGACTCGTACCGCATCACCGGCGACCTGACAATCAAGGACGTCACGCGTCCGCTCGCCATCGACCTGGAGTTCAACGGCTCCGCCACCGATCCGTTCGGCAACGAGCGCGTCGGCTTCGAGGGCAGCGCCGACATCCTGCGCTCCGACTGGGGCCTGACCTGGAACGCGGCACTGGAGACCGGCGGCGTCCTGGTCAGCGACAAGGTCAAACTGAACTTCGACATCTCCGCGATCAAGGCCGCCGCCTGACGTACCCGCTGAGCGCGCCCGCCCTGCCGTCCCCCCGGCCGGGGCGGGCGCTCGGTCGAGCCGGAGGGGCGCTTCGGCGTCCGTTGCTACAGCGGCAGCCTGGGCTCCCGGCCGCCTGGGCCGCCTTCGACGCGGAGCGCTGACTGGGGAGACAGGGCGGTGCCGAGGGAGTCGGCACCCATGAACTTCGGAGCTCCCTGCTCGTAGAAGACGTCGAGTGCCGTAATCGTGAACCCCGCGGTCGTCAGCATGTCGACGGTCGGCCGCGTGAGGTGACACCCGCCGAAGAGCCGTTTCTCCATCGGGTCGAGCCGTCGCTGCCAGCGGCGCACGTTTTCGTCCTGGGCCAGCCCGTGCTCGAGGAAGTGCAGGGTCCCTCCGGGCTTGACGCGCCGCACCTCGCCCAGGTCGGCGTCGGCATCGGCATCGGCATCGGCATCGGCATCGGCATCGGGGATGGTGCACAGCGTCCAAGTGGACAGGGCGGCGTCAGAACTGCTCTCCTCGAACGGCAAGGACTGGCCGTCCAGACCGGCGCGCCGCACCGGGACGCTCCTCCCTGACGCGTTCGCCGGCAAGTCTCCATCCGACGTCGGAAGGCTCGATCGCTGTCACCCCGGCGACGGTCGCCGGGTAAAAGGGAACGTTGTGCCCCGAACCGAAGCCGATCTCGACCACTTCGCCGTTCAGGCCCTCGCAGACTCGGCGCCGTAGCGGTTCCACCGCCCTGGCCCCACAGGCGACGTTGACAATCCGCGGCACGACTCGCTCGGGGTAGAACCCCACTAGAAGCCGCCGCCATCGAAGCCGCCACCGCCGCCGAAGCCTCCTCCGCCGCCCCAGTCCCCTCCGCCGAAGTCGGAGGAGTTGAAGTCTGCGCCCGAGTAGTCGCCACCACTGAACTCACCGCCGCCGTACTCCGCCGCATACGCCGGACTGGAGAGCATGCTGCCCAGCAACGTGCCCACCAGCAGGCCCGGCAGCAGGCCGCCGCCGAAGTAGCCGCCCGCCCAGGGGCCGTACGCAGGACCCGCCTCCCAGTACGGGCGGCGGCCGGACTCCGTCTCGACCGTGCGGGCCATCGGGTCCTCGCCGTCCTCCAGCCGTGCCTTGTCGGCGGCGCAGGCCGGGACCTCGCGGGATGTCGCGCCCGCCGGAGACCAGGTCACGTCGGCGACCGAAAGACCGTGGCGCGGGTCGAAGAAGCAGGGCGGCCGGCGCTCCGGCACGGGTCGACCCGTACGGCGTGCGTCCAGGGCAGCCAGTGAGTACCGGCCGTCCTCCAGTGCCTGCGTGACCGCGCGTACGTCATTGGGGTGCTCGGCCGACCCCATCAGCGACTTCGCCTTGTCGTACGAGTCGAGTGCGCGCTCGTATTCCGCGCGCATGGCGTCGTCCGCGCCCTTCTCCGAGGGGTGGAAGTCCAGCCGGTCCAGCTCCTCGCCGAACGCGGTGATGTCCTCGTCGACGACCACGCGCAGCTTG
The DNA here is from genome assembly GCF_053599675.1 of Streptomyces sp. NPDC000880. Taxonomy (NCBI): domain Bacteria; kingdom Bacillati; phylum Actinomycetota; class Actinomycetes; order Kitasatosporales; family Streptomycetaceae; genus Streptomyces; species Streptomyces sp. NPDC000880. The sequence goes on from NZ_JBSFMS010000082.1 coordinate 9,165, forward strand.
TCGAGGGCGGCTCGCTCTGCCTCCTCCCGCTTGCGGCGATTGCGGCGGATCACGCTGTACACGCTCGCGCCGCCGGCGGCAGCGACCGCGCCGACCGCGATCAGGCCGGCGGTGTTCACGCCTTCGTCCGGGGCCGAGCCCCATGAGGAGGGGGCGCTGCCGCGCAGCTGGGGCAGTGCCTGGTCGACGAAGTTGTTCAGCTGGGTGGCGGCGTCGGCGCCGGGGGGCGTCTTGACCGCGGTGACCAGGTTCTGCACGGCCTGTTCGGTCATGACGCTGCGGTCCGCGCCCGCGTTGAAGCCGTCGCCGAGGCGGACGGCGTACAGGCCGGTGATGCCGGCCTCGGTGCGGAGGTTCTGCAGGACCGTGTTCGGCGGGAACTCCGCCGTCCCGGCCGGCAGGACGGCCACGAACAGCGGCTTGTCCGCGTCCTTGATCTTCTTCGCGAGAGAGTTCGCTTCGGCCTTGGAGAGCTGGCCCGAGGCGCGCGGATCGACGTAGACGGGGCTCTGCTCAAGGGCTTCGGCCACAGTTTCGGGGCCGGTGGCTGCTTGGGCTCCCGGCGCCGCGACGAGGGCGGTGGCCGAAAAGGCGAGCAGCAGACCGGACAGTGCAGTGAGCAGCCTGGTCTTCATACCTCGACGCTACCTGAATGGGTGCGAATCCGGACAAGAATAGAGATACAGGAGTCGGGGCTCCGCCCCGGACCCCCGCTCCTCAATCTCCCCCAGACTTCGTCCGGGGGGGACCCCCAAGGGGCTGATGTACGGGGGTCTGGGGCTCAGCCCCCGGCCTCAGGCCAGTCTGTACGCCGCCGTCAGCTTCGCCACCGCCCCCGTGAGGTCCCCCGACAGCAGCAGGTGGTCCGCTTCGGCGAACGGCTTCGCCGAAGCCTCGGTGATGTGCCGGCCGATCTTCTGCTGGGCGATCAGCCTGGCCTACGAGACCAGCGCCCTGGCCTCCGGGGAGTCCGCCCGGCCCGCCGCCTCAAGGATCTTCGCCGAGAGGGCGATGGCCTTGAGGGTGAGCTCACCGCCCGACGGCGGCTTGGTCAGCGTGGTCAGGCCCCAGCCGTACGGGTACTGCGGGTCGTACGCCTTGTCCCCGACGTTGACCGGTAGCTGTGCCTGAGACTTCGGCCAGGTGACCGGGAGCTGACCGGTGAAGGCGCGCTTGCCGTAGAGGACGTCGGCCACACCGTCGCCCTCCGTGCCGGGCAGCCAGGAGGCGACGAGCGCGTCGATGTCGCCGAGGCGGTCGCCGATGAGCTGCGGGCGGCCGGAAACGATCAGCACCGTCGGTCGTGATCTTTCCTGAGGAGCCCTGCCAGCTGATGGTCCAGCCGCCTGCCTGGTTGCCGAGGTCGTCGGCGTTGGACCCGGCGACGTACACCTTCTGGGACGGCTTGAGCGGCAGGACCGCGCTGTCGTTCTTCAGCAGGACCCCCCGGCGACTACCCGAGCGACGTCCGTAAGCGCTCGTCGCGGGTGACGCAGAGGCAGGGCGCGAAGTCCCACGGGATGCCGGTGGCGCGTACTTCCTTGGCGGTCACCGCGCCGGTCTTCTCGGCGACGGCCGGGTCACGGGTGGCTCCGATGCCGATGTTGTGCGGCATGATCGTCGACCCGATGACGTTGTTGTGGCCGTGCACCGCGTCCACGCCGTAGATCAGGGGGATCTGGAACCGGGTTGCCTGGGCGCGCAGTTGGTAGGCGTCGACCATCTTCGCCCAGGCCTCAGGGGCGTTGGGCGTGGGAACCGAGCCGCCGCCGGAGAGCAGCGAGCCGAGGTCGTAACTCGCGATGTCGCCCTGGGCCCCCAGCGCATTGCGCTCGGCCTGGGTCATCTGGCCGGCCTTCTCCTCGATGGACATCCGGGAGAGAAGGTCGGCGACACGCTTCTTCACCGGGAGCCTGGCGTCGAGGTACGGCAGGCCGTGGGCGTCCACGACGACCTGCGGGGTCTCGGCCGGGGGCTTCGCGCCGGTGACGGTGACCCCCAGCGGGATCGTCTCGGCGGACTCGGCCGTGCGGTCCTTCTTGGTGGCGACGGCGACGGTCTTGGAGGTGCCGGAGGCCGTACCGGCCGGGAAGGTGACCGTGCCGGAGACGGGCTCGTAGTCCTTGCCCGCCTCGGCGGTGCCGTCCTCGGTCGTGTACGCGACGGTCACGGGCTCGTCGATCGGGCCCGAGCCTGTGGTGGCGACGGAGAGCTTCACCTGGGCCGTGCCGCCCTCGTCGACCGGGTACACGGCGGCGTCGGTGACGACCTTCGCATTCAGTGCCGGGTCGGCCTTTCCGTACAGCTCGACGCCGTCCATGGCGAACTTGCCGGGCGCGCCGGTCGGCAGGCTGAGGGCGTACCCCCACATCTCGTTCAGGCCGAGGACCTGGTCGATGCCGCCGACCGGCTGGTAGTCCGCGCGGTACTGGAAGTCGGCGAAGGGGATCTCGACGAGGTGCCAGCCCTCCCAGTCGTCGGTGAAGGACGTGGTCCACAGCTCGGAGGCTTCGCCGTTGGCGCCGCCGTCCTTGATCTCGAAGTTGATGCGCTTGCCGGAACCGGGCGGTAGGGGTGCGGTGTTCTGGCCGTACCACCAGAAGCGGATGCCCTTGTGCGCGGTCCAGTCGTGGGCGGGCTTGTCGAAGGCGAAGTCGTGGGTGACTCCGCCCCAGCCGCTGATGTCGTAGGCGCCTTCGAGGACCTTGCTGCCTTCGGGGGAGTCGGCGCGCTCCTTGATCTCCAGTTTCGGCTGGTCGTCGGCGTCGCTGCCCCAGGTGAAGATGGACTCGGCCGGCGGGTTCGCGAAGGGAATCTCACCCTCGAAGCGGTCCACGAGGACGGGCGCGGGGTCGTCGGCGGCGGATGCGGCTCCGGCCAGCAGGCCGGTGAGTACGGCGGTCGCGGCGAGCACCGCCGTACCTGTTCTCGTTCTCAGGCGGGTGGGTGGCATTTGCGGCTCCTTGAACTACGGACGGGTCTTGCTGATGTCACGACGCGGGTGCGGAACGCCGGACGATCAATTCGGTGGGCAGGACTACGGGCTCGTCGGCGGCCGGGGTGCCGCCCAGGTGTGCGAGGAGCATCCGCGCCGCCGTCTCGCCCATCTCCCGCATCGGCTGGCGGACGGTGGTCAGCGGCGGCTCGGTGTGCTGGGCCATGGGTATGTCGTCGAAACCGACCACGGCGATGTCGTCCGGCACGGTCCGGCCCGCGGCGCGCAGCGCCCGCAGCGCACCCACCGCGCTGAGGTCGTTGTGCGCGAAGACCGAGTCGAAAAGCGTGCCGGTGGCCAGGGCCCGCTCGACCGCGAGCCGGCCGGAGGCCTCGGTGAAGTCCCCCTCGGCGATCAGGCCGGTCGGCAGGACGTCGAGAAAGCCTCTCAACCGGTCGCGTACGCAGCCGAAGTGGCGGCGGCCGGTGACGATGAGGGGGCGAGTACGACCCGCGGCGATCAGATGGCGGGCCGCGGACGCTCCGCCTTCGCGGTTGGTGGTCGCGACGGACGGGAACTCCGGGTGGTGGCCGCGGTCGTCGATCAACACGACCGGGAGGCCCTTGCGGTGCATGGCGGTGATCGTGTCGAGGGTGTTCTCGGGTTCGACCAGGAGCAGTCCGTCGAAGGCGCGGGCCGAGACCTGGCTGGTGAAGTGCTCCACGGACTCGGCGCCGCGGTTGCAGGTGAAGAGCAGCAGCCCGTATCCGGCGGCCTCGACGGTGTCGACGACTCCCTGGAGGGCTTCACCCATCCACGGCCAGTTGAGCGGGGGCGTGAGCATGCCGACCGTTCGGCTGCTGCCACGGGCCAGGCCGACGGCACCGCTGCTGGGCACATAGCCGAGGCTTGCGATCACTTCACGAACGCGGGCGGCCGTCGTGACGTCCACTTCGCCCTTGGTGTTCAGAACGCGGGACACGGTGGTCTTGCTGACACCCGCCTCACGTGCGACATCGGCGATCGTGACACGCATCGGAGCCCTTCTGGTCGAGTTCCGGAACCGGTACCGGAACCGGTACCGGTGGTGCGCGCGAAGTCAATCGGCGTTATGCCGCGTCGTCAAGACTTCACACCGACATGCCTTGAATCTCAAATTCCAGGCGACTGAAGGGGATTGTGCGTTCAGGCTATGAATGCGCAGACACTTGACGGCCGTACCCAAGGGCAGTTCACTCACGCCTCGTCCCCCACACCTCTGCCAGAGAGGGCACAGCCCATGGCGCGACGTACGAGAACGATCAGGATCCTGCTCGCATCGGTCCTGGCTGCCGCCGGGCTCACCGATCTGACGACCGGCTCCGCCCACGCCGCGGGCGAGCAGGTGAACACAACTTCGGCGGGATCGCCTGGCACGGCTACGGCGGCGACGTCTCCAAGCAGACGGAGGTCCACAACCAGTACCCGCAGCTGGACGCTTTCCAGACCGAGCACTCGGGCGGCACCTGGATCGCCAATCAGCAGCGCGAGGACATGATGAACATCATCGACTACACCCGTAACTGGGCGAAGTCGGTGACCAAATGGTCCCTCGCGGTCGACCAGAAGCGCGGCCCGCACAACGGCGGCTGCGGGGTCTGCGACGGCCTGATCACCGTGCACAACGGTGACGGCCGGCACGGCCAGGTCGACTACATGATCGAGTACTACACGATGGGCCACCTCACGAAGTTCGTGAAGCCGGGCGCCCACCGGATCGAGTCCACGGCGAGCTCGGCCGTGCCGAATGTGGCCTGGCGCAACCTCGACGGGTCGAAGGCGTTGATCGCGTACAACGACGCGTCGTCGGCACAGAGCATTACGATCAACTGGGGCGGCCAGCACGCCACTTACTCCCTGCCCGGCAAGACGTCCGCGACCTTCACCTGGTCCGGCGCCCAGGCGGGCGGCGGCGGCTCGGACGCGACGGGCAGCCTGATCGGCCTGGCCGGAAAGTGCCTCGATGTGGCGGGCGGCTCCAGTGCCGAGGGCACGGCCGTCCAGCTGTGGGACTGCAACGGCTCCGCCGCCCAGCGCTGGACGGTCCGCGCGGACGGCACCGTCCAGGCGCTCGGCAAGTGTCTGGACGTGACCGCCACCTCGACGGCGAACGGCGCGAAGGTGCGGCTGTACGGGTGCAACGGCTCGGGCGCGCAACAGTGGCGCTACGAATCGTCCACCGGCGATCTGGTGAACGTCCCGGCCGACAAGTGCCTGGACGTCTCGGACAACTCGTCGGCGAACGGCACGCGTGCGCAGATCTGGTCCTGCACCGGAGCCGCCAACCAGAAGTGGCGGCTCCAGGCCTGACCCGTGGGGGCGGCTACTCGGCCGGTTCGACGCCGGCTCGCAGCAGACCGTACATGTAAGCGTCCTCCAGGGCCTGCCAGGAGGCGGCGATGACATTGTCGGCGACGCCGACGGTGGCCCATTCGCCGCCTCCGTCGCCCGTCGTGATCAGCACGCGAGTGGTGGACTCGGTTCCGTGCCGGCCTTCGAGGATGCGGACCTTGTAGTCGATCAGCTCCAGCTTGGCGAGCTGCGGGTAGATCTTCTCCAGGCCAGCCTTCATCGCCCGGTCCAGCGCGTTGACGGGGCCGTTGCCCTCGGCGGTGGCGACGATGCGCTCGCCCTTTGCCCACAGCTTCACGGTGGCTTCGTTGGCGTGGGTGCCGTCGGGGCGGTCCTCGACGATCGCCCGCCAGGACTCCGTACGGAAGTAACTGCGGGCCCGGCCCTCGGCCTCCGCACGCAGCAGCAGCTCGAAGGAGGCATCGGCGGCCTCGTACGTGTAGCCCTTGAGCTCGCGTTCCTTGACCCGCTCGACGACGCGGCCGACGAGCTCGCGGTCGCCGCCGAGGTCGATGCCGAGCTCCTTGCCCTTGAGCTCGATGGAGGCGCGGCCCGCCATGTCGGAGACGAGCATCCGCATGGTGTTGCCGACCTGCTCGGGGTCGATGTGCTGGTACAGATCCGGGTCGATCTTGATGGCGGAGGCGTGCAGTCCGGCCTTGTGGGCGAAGGCCGATACACCCACGTAGGGCTGGTGCGTGGAGGGAGTCAGGTTGACTACCTCGGCGATCGCGTGCGAGATCCGGGTCATGTCGGCCAGCGCGCCCTCGGGGAGCACCCTCTTGGCGTACTTGAGCTCCAGTGCGGCCACGACCGGGAAGAGATTGGCGTTGCCGACCCGCTCGCCGTAGCCGTTGGCGGTGCACTGGACGTGGGTGGCGCCCGCGTCGACCGCGGCCAGGGTGTTGGCGACGGCGCAGCCCGTGTCGTCCTGGGCGTGGATGCCCAGGCGCGCGCCGGTGTCGGCGAGGACGGTGGCGACGACGGCCTGGATCTGGGCGGGCAGCATCCCACCGTTGGTGTCACACAGCACGACGACGTCGGCGCCCGCGCCGGCCGCCGTGCGCACGACGGACTTGGCGTACTCCGGATTGGCGCGGTAGCCGTCGAAGAAGTGCTCGCAGTCCACGAACACCCGGCGGCCCTGTTCGCGCAGGTGGGAGACGGTGTCGCGGACCATCTCCAGGTTCTCCTCGAGCGTGGTCCGAAGGGCCAGCTCCACATGCCGGTCGTGCGATTTGGCGACCAGCGTGATCACCGGGGCGCCCGATTCGAGGAGGGCTCTGACCTGGGGATCCTCGGCGGCCTTGGCGCCGGCGCGGCGGGTGGCGCCGAAGGCGACGAGCTGGGCGTGCTTGAAGGTGATCTCCTGCTGGGCACGGGAGAAGAACTCCGTGTCCCGCGGATTGGCGCCGGGCCAGCCGCCCTCGATGAACCCCACGCCGAAGTCGTCCAGGTGCCGGGCGATGGTCAGCTTGTCCGCGACGGTGAGGTTGATGCCCTCGCGCTGGGCTCCATCGCGCAGCGTCGTGTCAAAGACATGAAAGCTGTCGTCGGTCTCCGTGGTCATGGCTGATTGACTCCTGTCGGGTTCGTGGCTCCGGAAATGCTGGCTCCACTTGCCCCCATCTCCGCGCGGCTCGTTCTTGGCCGGGGTGAGGCCGTAAAACGAAAAAACCTCTCGCGGGTGCGAGAGGTCTGCGCGCGGGTCTGGGGCACGGTGGTCGCGTCGCATGTGGTGGTACGAGGCGATCACTGCGGACCGGCGCGCCTGCTGCCAATAATCGTGGCGAACGAAAGCACGGTCGCAGTCTGCCATACGCCTGCGGCGGGCGGGCGGGGGTCTCACGATGCGGGCGGCCCGCACCTGGGGGCTCCGCCCCCAGACCCCCGCGCCTCAATCGCCGGCGGGGCTTGATTTCCGGCCGCCCGGGCCCGGGTCTTCAGCCCGTGGGGGTTCTCCCGGACGAAGTCTGGGGGTGACTGAGGACCGGGGTCTGGGGCGGAGCCCCAGTTACGGGAAGGGGCGGGGTGGGGGCACTCACCCGGTTCAGGTCGATGTCGCGCGTCTCGCGCATCGTCACGTACACCACCAGCGACACCGCCGCGCACCCCGCCACGTACCAGTAGAAGCCCGACTCCACGCCCGCGTCCTTGAACCAGAGCGCGACATACTCCGCCGTGCCGCCGAACAGCGCGTTCGCGATCGCGTAAGGGAGGGCCACACCCAACGCCCGGATGCCCGTCGGGAACAGCTCGGCCTTCACGCACGCGTTGATCGACGTGTAGCCGGTGACGACGACCAGCGCGAGGAGCGCCAGACCGAAGGCCGGCCAGAAGGAGCCCGCGTGCTTGAGCATCGTCATGATCGGCACGGTCAGGAAAGTCGAGCCGACCGCGAAGCTGATCAGCAGCGGGCGGCGGCCGATCCGGTCGGAGAGCGCGCCCGCCAGCGGCTGCAGGCACATGAAGACGAACAGCGCGCAGAAGCTGACCAACGAGGCGGTCGACTTCTCCATGCCCGCGCTCGTGGAGAGGAACTTCGTGAGGTAGGTCGTGTACGTGTAGTACGCGACGGTCCCGCCCATGGTCAGGGCGATCACCAGGAACGCCTCCCGCTTGTGCGCCCACAGCGCCTTCAGCGTGCCGCGGTCCTCGTCCCGCGCGGCGCCCGAGTCCTCGTACACCTCGGTCTCAAGCATGTTCCGGCGCAGATAGAAGACGATGGCCGCGCCCAGTGCGCCGATGACGAAGGGGATGCGCCAGCCCCAGCTGTGCAGCGCCGCCTCGGACATGTTGCGCTGCAGGATGATCTGCAGGCCGAGGCCGACGAGCTGGCCTGCGGTCATCGACACGTACTGGAAACTGGAGGCGAAGCCACGCTTCGAGGGTGCGGATGCCTCGGTGAGGTACGTGGCGCTGGCGGCGTACTCGCCGCCGACCGACAGGCCCTGGAGCAGCCGGGCGACCAGCAGGACGGCGACGCCGCCGTAGCCCGCGACCTCGTAGGTCGGCGCGATCGCGATGAGAATCGCGGACGCCGACATGAGGGTGACGGTCATGGTCAACGCGGTCTTGCGGCCCTTGCGGTCGCCGATCCGGCCGAGCAGCCAGCCACCGACCGGCCGCATGAAGAAGCCGACCGCGAAGATCCCCATGGTGTTCATGAGGTTCGCGGTCTCATTTCCCTTGGGGAAGAACGAGTCCGCGAAGTACACCGCGAAGGTCGCGTACACGAACCAGTCGAACCACTCGACCATGTTGCCGGCCGAACCGACCCAGATCTTCTTCCAGTGCTCTCGTCCCATAAGGGGACACCGTGCCGGAGTGGCAGAACGTGATCAAGGGTGCAGGGCGCAACGATCGGGAGTACTTGCGTTCGTTGCGTTCACGGAAACAGCGTGTCGTCGAGGAACTCCCGCACATGGGCGAGGACTTGGGGACGCCCGGTGCCGGGTATCCCGACCGCGACATGGACGCTGAACCCGTCGAGGAGCGCGCGCAGCCGGGTGGCGAAGCGGTCGGGTCGACGGTGCGGAACTCGCCGCGGGAGATGCCCTCGGCGAGCAGCGCGACCAGGTCGCGGTGCCAGGCACCTTCGATCGCGGCCTGGCGGGCGCGGGCGTCGGCGTCGGCGTCGGCGAACCGGCGACAGGCCGATGATCGCGGCGCGGGGCCGCGGCGTGGGCACAGGCCAGCACATCGGCCGCGAGTTCCGCGCAGCGGCGGGCAGCCCGGTGGACCGAGCGACCGGCGGGCCAGGCGACGCGGGGCTCCTTGCGGGCCACCGGCCCTGGTCGAGGTCGATTCCGTGGCCCGCCGTCACCAAGGTCGGCAGGAACTCGGGGTTGGAGGCGTGCCGGAGGGCGAGGAGTTCACGTGGTGGCGGGGCGGCGTACGCGGCGCTGGGTGCACATGGCGCGCGTGGGCCGGAGCCTGAGCCGGAGGTAGCTGTCTCCTGACCGCTCCGCGGCAACAGGCCCGCGCCCCGACAGGCGGGATGCGGGCCCTTGAACAGTACGCGCGCGTCAGCCCAGTTCGTGCATCCAGCCGTGGACGTCCTCCGCGACGCCCGTCTGGATGTCCAGCAGCGCCTTCCGCAGCTCCAGGGTGACCTTGCCCGGCTGCCCGTCCACCTGCGTCCACTCCGCGCCCGCCGACTTGACCGAGCCGACCGGGGTGATGACCGCCGCCGTGCCGCACGCGAAGACCTCCGTGAGCGAGCCGTTCTCGGTGTCGCGCTTCCAGTCCTCGATCGAGATCCGGCCCTCTTCGGACTTGTACCCCAGGTCCTTGGCAAGCTTCAGCAGTGAGTCACGGGTGACCCCCGCCAGCAGCGAACCCGTCAGCTCCGGGGTGACGATCTTGTCCCCGTACACGAAGTACAGGTTCATGCCGCCCATTTCCTCGACCCACTTGTGCTCCAGCGCGTCGAGCCAGACCACCTGGTCGCAGCCCTTCTCGGCCGCCTCGGCCTGGGCGAGCAGTGAGGCCGCGTAGTTTCCGCCGGTCTTGGCGAAGCCCATGCCACCGGGGACGGCGCGGACGTAGTTCTCGGAGAGCCAGACCGAGACCGGCTGCACGCCACCGGGGAAGTACGCCTCGGCCGGCGAGGCGATGACGAGGAAGAGGTACTCGTTCGCCGGCTTCACACCGAGGCCGACCTCCATCGCGATCATGAAGGGCCGCAGATAGAGCGAGGACTCGCCACCGTGCGCCGGAACCCACGCCTTGTCCTGCTGGACGAGCGCGTCACACGCCTCGATGAACGTCTCGACCGGCAGCTCCGGCATGGCCAGCCGGCGCGCCGACGTCTGGAAGCGCTCGGCGTTGGCCTCCGGCCGGAAGCTGGCGACCGAACCGTCGGGGCGGCGGTAGGCCTTGAGCCCTTCGAAGATCTCCTGCGCGTAGTGCAGCGTCATGTTGGCCGGGTCGATCGACAGCGGCGCATACGGGACGAGCTGAGCGTCGTGCCACCCACGCCCCTCCGTCCACTTGATCGTCACCATGTGATCGGTGAAGTAGCGGCCGAAGCCTGGGTTGGCCAGGATCGCCTCGCGCTCCGCGTCGGACAGCGGGTGCGAGGAGGGCTTGAGCTCGATCGTGGGCGTCGTCATGAGTGCAGTGTCCTTCACCGGTTGTTTGTGACGGACCGCGCTCACGCCGCTACTACTGCTAGGACGTCCGAGCTTTGCCGCATGCCACGGCCCACGTCCGATTATCCACTCGCGTGGGACTGTGCAAGAAACGGGGTGAATGCGGTCCAAGGTTGATGGTGGCACCCGGAGGCCGCACAGGAGAAGCCGCCGGGTGCGGATGCGACCCGGCGGCTGTGGTGGTACGAAACCGACGGGTCAGCTCGCTACTCGTACCGCGAGCGCGTCGCCGATCTCGTCCGTCGTACGGAAGGTGGCGCCGTCGCGCCCCCGGAGGTCGACGGAGACGGCCTCCTCGATACGTGCCGCCTCGGCCTCGAAGCCGAGGTGCCGCAGGAGGAGGGCGACGGAGAGGATGGTCGCCGTCGGGTCCGCCTTGCCGGTGCCCGCGATGTCGGGCGCCGAGCCGTGAACGGGTTCGAACATCGACGGGAAGGCGCCCGTCGGGTTGATGTTGCCGGACGCGGCCAGGCCGATGCCGCCGGTCACGGCAGCGGCGAGGTCGGTGAGAATGTCACCGAAAAGGTTGTCGGTGACAATGACGTCGAAACGCTCCGGCTGGGTGACGAAGAAGATCGTCGCGGCATCGACGTGCAGATAGTCGGTGGTGACCTCGGGGTACTCCTTGCCGACCGCGTCGAAGATGTTCTTCCACATGTGGCCGGCGTAGACGAGGACGTTGTTCTTGTGGACCAGTGTCAGCTTCTTGCGGGGGCGGGAGTTGGCCCGCTCGTACGCGTCACGGACAACGCGCTCGACGCCGTACGCCGTATTGACGCTGACCTCGGTGGCCACCTCGGCGGGCGTACCGGTGCGCAGGGAACCGCCGTTGCCGGTGTACGGCCCCTCGGTGCCCTCGCGGACGACGACGAAGTCGATGTCGGGGCGGCCGGCCAGCGGGGTGGCGGTGTTCGGGAAGAGCTTCGACGGACGCAGGTTGACGTAGTGGTCGAAGGCGAACCGCAGTTTGAGCAGCAGCCCCCGCTCCAGCACGCCGGACGGCACGGACGGGTCGCCGATCGCGCCGAGCAGGATCGCGTCGTGGTTCTTGAGGGAGTCGAGCTCCGCGTCGGGGAGGGTCTCTCCGGTGCGGTGCCAGCGCTGGGCGCCGAGGTCGTACTCCTTGGTCTCCAGCTTCACATCTTGCGGGAGGACTGCCGTGAGGACCTTCAAGCCCTGGGCCACGACCTCCTGGCCGATGCCGTCACCGGGGACCACTGCGAGATTGATGCTGCGAGACATGTCGGCACCCTACTCTCCGCCCCACCCCATGACACTTGACGTCCATCATCTGGACGTCAAGTGTCGATCAGCACTGGTTTGAACTTCATTCATTCAAAGTCTGGCGGGGAGTTGTAAGTTACTGGCAAGTTCTGCGCCATGACTGAGGACACCCCCACGTCGGGATTCCCGAGCAGCTCGCCCGCCGCATGAGCATGCCGGAGCAGCACGAGTATCTGCGCGCCAAGCACGCACGCCCGAAGCTGTCCCGCCGCGGCGCGCTGGCCACGAGGGCAACGTCCACGACCACGACACCATCGTGACCTTCCACTGGACCAAGCTGCGGCTGCCCGACCCGGACACCGTGCAGTGGTCGCGCGTGCGGTACACCGGCTTCTCGTTCCTCGCGGTGGAGGCGGAGTCCGGTACCGCCCCGAAGCTGAAGGTCTCCGCGCTTGCCGAGAGCGGCAAGCGCATCGACTACTTCGAGGTGAAGCGCCCGGGTCAGTAATCCGGCTCAGTGGCCGGTGGAGCCGCCGTTGTCCCTGCGGTCGAGGGCTCGCTGCAGGGCGGCGGCGGCATTCTTGCGCTCGGCCTCACTCGGACGGGAAGCGTGACGGACTCGGCGGCGGACGGTCGTCTCGGGCATGGTGATCGACTCCTTGAGATCAGAAATGATTTCGAGGCGCCGGAAGGGGCGGGGAGCCGCTGCCGCAGGGGTTGCCTGCGTGGGGCACTGGCTCACGACCGCCATTCGCTGGATCGAGCGAGACGTTCGGCTTCTACAAAGCTAGGACAGGTACGCGCTTCTGTCTCCACAATTACTCGGACTTCCTACTATCTGAGACGGCGAGGGTGCGCAGCTCTCGAATCAGGGCCCGGACTCGGTCGACCAGCGGCAGCGAACGCGGCCTCCGGATGCCCGGCCGACCCGAGGGGGCGAACGTCTGCGGCTGAGGCACCGCGACCGCGGCTACAACACGTCCCCGTCGCGCCAGTCGAAGAGCAGCGCGGCAGGAGGCTGCGGCAGTGGACCGCCCGCGGCGGGGCGCAGATATGTGGAGTCCCCCTCGTCCGGAAGGTGCACCACCCCGTCCGGGCCGAGCGCCTCGACCCGGCCCTGCCACAGCTGCCAGCCGCGCGCCAGGTACAACTGGGCGCCGTCGTCGGACGCGGAGAGCGCGCCGAACTCGTACGCGCCGTCGACGACCCGTTCCAGTTCGGCCATCACCAGGCTGCCGAGCCCTTGCCTGCGGCGGTCGGCGCGTACGGCCAGCGCCTCGATGTAGCCGATGCGGTACGAGCGGCTCCCGTGCAGCAGTCGGCGCATGATCACGCTGCCGTGCGCGGCGATCCCCTTGCCGTCGCGTACCAGCACGTGGAGGCCGCCGAGCGAGTGGTCCCAGTCCTCGTCACTGAAGTCGCCCTCGAAGGCGTCGTCCATCAGGGCGCGGATCTCGGCCAGTTCGGCCGGGGAGAGCTGGTAAGTGTGGGCGGCGCGCAGCGGCTCGGTCATGCGCCCACTCTGGCACCGCCGCCCGCATGAGCTCGACACGAGCCTGCCGTTGATCCGACGTCCATGGCGTCAGAAGCCTTGACGGTCACTCAACTCGCACCCATCTTCCCAGTCATCGGATGGCTGAGCATCGGACCACGCTCCAGGAGGAACTCGTAGCACTACCGCACCGGATCCTCGCCCTCGTACTCTGCGGCGCGCTCGCCGCCGCGCTGCTCGTCTCCACCCCGGCCCAGGCCAAGAGCCCCACCTGGACCGTGCGGAACCACGACGGACCGACCGCCAGGCTCGCCCTCGGCGCCCGGCACAAGGACTCTCACCCTCGCCGTGGAGCGTGACGGCGGAGCCGTCCCACCTCGGCATCCGTACCGAAAGAGCCGATCTTTCGTGCGGGGTTGATCTACCTCGGCCGCAACGATCGCACGGTCTCCGAGTACTACCGGACGGCCGCGGGCAAGGACCGCACCCGCCACATCCAGGTGCGTGAGGCCCTCAGTTCCGTACCGCCGGCGGCGCGCGGCTCGAGCCGGCCGTCCGGGCTTCCCGGGACGGCGTCGCGTACCGCTACATCCTTCCCGACACCGGCGACACCGGGAACGTCCTCGGCGAGGCGTCCGCCTTCACGCTGCCCGACGGGGCAGACGCCTGGCTCGGGCAGTACCGGCGGGACAACGAGAACCTCTTCACCCACCACGACGCCGCCTCCGCGCCCGCCGAGCGAATACATGATGCAGGCGCTGTTCAGGACGCCCGGCGGCTACGCGCTGATCGCCGAATCCGACCTCGCCGGCTCCTACTCGGCCGCCCGCCTCACCCATTCAACGCGGCGTCCGACGCGGGCGGTCCGGCATCCAGAACCTCGCGGGTACGCCCGAGTCGTACGACGCCCGCCCGGAGGCGCGCCGCTTCCTGGAGCAGCTTCCGGCGGCGTGGGACGAGACCCGACTGCTGGCGGGCGAGCCGGGCAGCAGCGCGGTGGTGGCGCGGCGCGCCGGTGCGCGCTGGTTCATCGGCGGTACGTACGCGGGCGCGGCCCGCACCGCCGCCGTACCGCTGCGGATCGGCCAGGGCAGTCGGCTGGTCGAGACGGTCACGGACGGTCCGGCCGGCCTGGTCCGGACGGCGAACGTGGCCAGTGGCGGCGCGACGCTGGAGATCGGCGTGGTGGCGGACGGCGGTTCGCGGCGACGGCCTGCCCCTGGCATCCGGGCCGGACGACCTGCGACCGCCAGCAGGAAAAGCATCGCGCAACCGATTGGTTGCACTTCCCGCCATGACGTGCAACCATTGGGTAGCATGCCATAGCCGACCAGGGAGCTGAAGATCATGAGCGAGGACCGGATCGAACGAGAGATCAGCATCGCCGCGCCCGTGGAGCGCGTATGGGCGGTGCTCACGGAGCCGGAGCACGTCGGATCGTGGTTCGGACAGGGCAAGCCGACCCCGGTCGACCTGCGTCCGGGCGGCACGATGCACCTGGACCACGGAGAGTACGGACAGTTCCCGACGACGATCGTGAAGGTGGACCCGCCGCACCACTTCTCGTACCGCTGGGCGAGCGGCTTCCCCGGTGAGCAGGCGGTCGAGGGCAACTCCACCCTGGTGGAGTTCACCCTCACCCCGGACGGCGACGGGACTCATCTGCGTGTGGTGGAGACCGGCTTCGCCGGCCTCGACATCCCCGCGGACAGGGTCGACACAGCTGGGTACGAGAGCCACTCGGGCGGCTGGACCGAGCAGGTCGAGAACATCAAGCAGTACGCGGAGCGGCTCGCGGCATGACAGCGGACGCACGCCAGGACACGGACAGTCGGGGCCCCGACCCGGGCCCCGACCCGGGCGCGGACCGGAGTACGGACCAGGACGCCGTCACCGAGGTCCTGTCCGCGCTGGCGGACCCGACCCGCCGCCGGATACTCGACGCCATCGCCGCGCACGGCGAGGCGACGGCGACAGTCCTGGCGACAGAGCTGCCGGTCAGCCGGCAGGCGATCGTCAAGCACCTCGCGGTCCTGACCCGGGCCGGTCTGGTGGCCGGCAACCGCAAGGGCCGCGAGGCGCGGTACACCGTGCTGCCCGCGCGGCTCGGCGTCACCGCCCGCTGGATGGACCGCGTCGCCTCCGAGTGGGACAACCGGCTCTCGGCGATCAAACGCCTCGCCGAGGCGGACCCGGCTACGCCGCCACCTTCCGGCTCAGCTCCCGCGCAACCCGGGCGACCCACTCGCTGAACTCCTGCCGGTGATGCACCTGTCCCCCGCACAAGGCGCTGACCTGCGCATCCGTGAGGCGGTTCGGCCCATCCACCGCCAGCAGTCCGCTCAACTCCCGTAGCACGGAAGCCAGCCGCACAGCATCGGTGTGCTCGATCGAGTCGACCCCGTGGCCGCCACCCAGCGTCGTGGAACCAGGCATCACACCCTCCTTCCGGCGCCCCCTGGAAGCAGCGTAAACCCGCCGAACGTGAACCGCCCCCGTCCGGCGTGGGGGCCAGGACGGGGGCGGCATTCAGGGAGCTGACCGTCAGCCCATGTGCGGGTACGAGTAGTCCGTCGGGGGGACCAGCGTCTCCTTGATCGCGCGGGTCAGCGTCCAGCGCATCAGGTTCTGCGGGGCGCCCGCCTTGTCGTTCGTGCCGGACGCGCGGCCGCCGCCGAAGGGCTGCTGGCCGACGACGGCCCCGGTCGACTTGTCGTTGATGTAGAAGTTGCCCGCGGCGTACCGCAGCTTCTCCATCGTGTACGCCGCCGCGGCACGGTCGTTCGCGATGACCGCACCGGTCAGTGCGTACGCGGACACCGACTCCATCTGCTCCAGCATCGCGTCGTACTCGTCGTCCTCGTACACGTGCACCGCGAGGAACGGGCCGAAGTACTCGGTCGTGAAGACCTCGTTGCCCGGGTCCGAGCACTCGACGACCGTCGGGCGAACGAAGTAACCGACCGAGTCGTCGTACGTCCCGCCCGCGACGATCTTGCAGCTCGGGTCTTCCTTCGCACGGTCGATCGCGGCCTTGTTCTTGGCGAAGGCACGCTCGTCGATCACGGCGCCGATGAAGTTCGTCAGGTCCGTGACGTCACCCATCTTGATGCCGTCGACCTCGGCCGCGAACTCCTCCTTGAAGCCGGAGTTCCAGATCGAGGCCGGGACGTACGCACGCGAGGACGCCGAGCACTTCTGGCCCTGGAACTCGAAGGAGCCGCGGGTCAGCGCGGTCTTCAGCACGGCACGGTCGGCGCTCGGGTGGGCGACGACGAAGTCCTTGCCGCCCGTCTCACCGACGATGCGCGGGTAGGAGCGGTACTTCTCGATGTTGTTGCCGACCGTCTTCCACAGGTGCTGGAAGGTCTTGGTCGAGCCGGTGAAGTGGATGCCGGCCAGCTCGGGGTGGTTCAGGGCCACCTCGGAGACGGCGATGCCGTCGCCCGTCAGCAGGTTGATGACGCCCTTGGGCAGGCCCGCCTCCTCCAGCAGCTCCATCAGCAGAACGGCCGCGTGGGTCTGGGTCGGGGACGGCTTCCAGACCACCACATTGCCCATCAGCGCGGGGGCGGTGGGCAGGTTGCCCGCGATCGCGGTGAAGTTGAACGGCGTGATCGCGTAGACGAAGCCCTCGAGCGGGCGGTGGTCCAGACGGTTCCAGACGCCCGGCGAGTTGGCCGGCGGCTGCTCGGCGAGCAGGTCACGCGCGTACTTGACGTTGAAGCGCCAGAAGTCGACGAGCTCGCAGGGGGTGTCGATCTCGGCCTGCTGCACGGTCTTCGACTGACCCAGCATGGTCGAGGCGGCGAGCGTCTCGCGCCACGGTCCTGCCAGCAGCTCGGCCGCGCGCAGGATGATCGCGGCGCGGTCGTCGAAGGACATCGCGCGCCACGCGGGCGCGGCGGCAAGCGCGGCGTCGATCGCGTCCTGCGCGTCCTGCTGCGTGGCGCCGCCGAAGGTGCCGATGACGGCGTTGTGATTGTGCGGCTGTACGACGTCGAGGCGCTCGCCGCCGCCCATCCGCTTCACGCCGCCGATCGTCATCGGCAGTTCGATCGGGTTCTCGGACAGCTCCTTGAGCTTGGCCTCCAGCCGGGCGCGCTCGGGGCTGCCGGGAGCGTAGCTGTGCACCGGCTCGTTGACCGGGGCGGGGACCTGGGTCACAGCGTCCATGAGTTCCGATACTCCTTTGTGAGGGGTGGGAGGGCTCAGCCCCTGGTGATCATCGAGCGCAGGAAGAACAGCAGGTTGGCCGGCTTCTCGGCGAGGCGGCGCATGAAGTAGCCGTACCAGTCGGTGCCGTACGCCGTGTAGACGCGCATCCGATGGCCCTCGGCCGCGAGCCGGAGGTGCTCGTCGCTGCGGATCCCGTACAGCATCTGGAACTCGTACTCATCCAGTTTGCGCCCTGCTCGGCGGGCGAGCTCCTGTGTGATGGCAATGAGTCGCGGATCGTGGGACCCGATCATCGGGTAGCCGTCGCTCTCCATCAGGGTCTTCAGGATGCGGACGTACGCCTTGTCGATCTCGGCCTTGTCCTGGTACGCGACGGCGGCGGGCTCCTTGTAGGCGCCCTTCACGATGCGGACGCGGCAGCCGGCAGCGCCGAGGCGAAGGGCGTCGTCCTCGGTACGGAACAGGTACGCCTGGATCACGCAGCCGGTCTGCGGGAATTCCTCCCGCAGCTCCCCGTGGATGGCGAACATCGAGTCGAGGGTGGTGTGGTCCTCCGCGTCGAGCGTGACCGTGGTGCCGATCCGGGCGGCGGCCTCGACGACCGGGCGGACGTTGGCGAGCGCCAGCTCGTGGCCGCTCTCCAGGGACTGGCCGAACATCGACAGCTTGACCGACATCTCGGCCTTCGTGCCCAGGCCGAGGTCCCCCAGGTGCCCGATCAGCTCGAGGTAGGCGTCGCGCGCGGCGATGGCCTGCCCTCGCGTGGTGATGTCCTCGCCCACCACGTCCAGGGTGACCTCGAGTCCCTTGCCGACGGTGTCCTTGACGATCGGGACGACCTGCTCGACCGTCTCACCGGCGATGAACCGGTCGACGACCTGCCTGGTCCCCGGCGCGGCCGATACGAAACCGCGCATCTTGTCGCTGCGGGACGCGGCGAGGATCACGGGACCCAGCACGGGGCACCTCCACGAAACAGGGATTGAAGGAGGCCGGGCTCGAATGAATCGGGAACGGCACGAAGAACCACCGTGAAACCTAAGGATCGCTCTGATCGTCTGCCATCGACAGCTGTCACGCATCCGTGGCCGGGTTCTCAGACATATGTCTGACGAGGGTGCGAGAATGTGCAGATGAAGGGCGATTACCAAGAACTGGTCGACGAGATCTCGGCCCTGCTGGCCGTCCCCGCGACGCTGGAGAACCGGGATTTCGGCCTGATCGCCTTCGGCGCCCACGACAGCGACGACGACACCGCAATGGACCCGGTCAGGACGCGCTCGATCCTGACCCGGAAGTCCACGCCGGCGGTGCGCGCCTGGTTCGAGGGCTTCGGCATCGCACGTGCGACCGGCCCGGTGCGTATCCCGGCGGTGCCGGAGGCGGGGGTCTTCCGCGACCGGATCTGTCTGCCCGTACGCCACCGGGGCATCGTTTTCGGTTACGTATGGCTGCTGGACGCCGAGCCGGGGCCCAAGCAGGCCCAGCTGGCCGCGGCTATGGGCGTGGCCGAGCGCATCGGCGTGCTGCTCGCGGACGAGGAGCGGGCGGGTGCGGATCTGTCCCGCGAGTTGCGCGCGGTGCTGACTGCGGAGCGGGGCTGGCAGTACGACATGGCGGTCGCGGCGTTCCGCTCGGCGCTGGGCGGCGCGGGGGCGGAGGGTCCGCACGCGGTGGTCTGCGTGACACGGTGGCGGGAGGACGAGGCCCCGTCGGCACGCTCACTGCCGGGCGTGGCGGCGCTGTGCACCTTGTCGTGGGGAGCGGGCAGTGGTGCCCGCTCCGGGCAGCTCGGCACCGGCAGGAGCGCGGGTGGCCGGGCGATGAGCCCTGACGCGGGCGCCGGGGGAGCTGGGGGGGCTCCCGGGAGCGGCACAACCGGCCGAACCGGAACGCCCGGCGGCGGCGCGGGCGGAACCGGAAACCCCGGGAGCGGCAGCATCGACGGCTCCGATGACCCCCACGACGCCGGCCATGCCCTCGCCGTCCTCGTACGGCTCCGCTCTGCCGACGCCCTCGCGCCCGCCGTCACCGCCGCGGACCGGCTCCGCGCCATGGCGGGCGGGGACGCGGCGACCGCCGGAGTCGCCGCCCCGCGCCGTGGTCTCACCAACCTCAACACCGCTTGGCTGGAGGCGACTTCCGCGGCCCGCGCCGCCCGGGCCCAGCCTCGGCTCGGGCCTGTCGCCGAGTGGGCGGCGATCGGCCCGTACCGCATGCTGACGGCGCTGCCCGCGGACACCGCGCACGACCCCGCCGTTCGCGAACTGCTCGACCGCTCGCACGCCGAACTGGCCCGCACCGCCGAGGTGTTCCTCGACAACGCGGGCCAGGCGGGCCGCACGGCGGCCGCCCTCGGCATCCACCGCCAGACTCTCTACTACCGGCTCTCGCGCGTCGAGCAGCTCACCGGCCTCGACCTGGCCGAGGGCGATGACAGGCTGCTGCTGCACATGACCCTGAAGGCAGCGCGGCTGTAGGTGTCTCTAGGATCCGCAACTCCGTTAGCAACGAAGGCGGTTTGTTAGCAGTGGATTAGCAAATCCGCGATCCCGTTGACAATGACTACGTTCAGTAGTGATCTCCGTCGCTCTGCCCGGCTACAAGGGCTCGGACGGGGTCCCTATCGCGGGGTGGATGCGGGCAAGTGGCCGATCGCGGTGGACCGCGGCGATGTCACCAAGGTGTACTTCCAGGACCCCAAGCTGCGGACGTGGCACACGCTCGACTGGGAGCACGCGCCCGCGCTCAAGGGTCCGGTCAGCCGGGATGCCCTGGTCCATGCTCGCCGACTCGCCAAGAGGACCCACCGGTTCCCCGACACCAAACGCGCGTTGATCGAACTCCTCGAGCGGTGCAGTGCCGGGCTGGCAGCGGACCGCACCGAGCGGCGGATGGCGGTGCGTCTGTCCCAGGAACGGTTACGGCTGGTGGGCGAGGACGACGAACCGCAGGACGCGAAGGACGAGGTCGCCATGCTGCCGTCGGTCCGGCGCATCGCAGCCCTGAGTACGCCAGAAGTGGGCCCGGCAGAGGTCGGTCACCTCCGGCGGGAACGGCCGGCCCGGATACGCCAGCGGCGGGTGGTGCGGCGACGGCAAGGTGAGCTGCTGGAAGGTCACGGACACGGAGCGGATGCCCAGTTTCTCGGCCACCGACCGCGCGCCGGCTGCGGCCGGCATCATGCCGGTCGCCACCAACGCATCGCGTGATGGCCGGCATCAGGGCGGAGGCCGCGACCGGTCGATGACCGACTCGTCGGCTTCGATGCGCTGGACCCGTACCCGGGGCGATGCGTAGATCTGCACAGCGGGCGCATCGAAACGCGGCCCCCTTGCCGCACCGGGCGGCGACCTCGGCTCGGCCGACTGGATCATGGAACAGATCGGGGACTGCGATCCTGGCCCGCCGGCCGGCACAAGCCCGGAGACCATCAGGATCGCGCGGCGGGGTCCCCCATCCGTTCCGTGGCCCTCAGGCCTTGTTCTCCAGGATCGCCCGCAGCCCCTGCCTCAGATCCTTCGCCGACGGCGCAGTCTCCGGATCGACCATCCACTGGATCATCACGCCCGCCACCAGCGCCTGGTAGAGAAGCCCGGCCACCCGGGCCTTCTCCGGGTCTGCCTCCGGGTCCATACCGAGGAACGCCTCGGCCATGCCCGAACGCCCCTCCTTCTGCGGCTCCTTGATCGCCTCGCGCAGCATCTCGTCGTCGTCCAGCCGCGCCACGACCTCCAGTTGGAGCTTCCAGACCGCGCGGCTGGCGTCGAACGCGGCGATGATCTGCTCCCAGGTCTTCTCGAAGCGCTCCAGGGGATCCGCCGTCGGGTCGGGTGCTTCCCTGTTCGCCGGGCCGACCGCATCGCCCCACTCCTCCGTCACCGCGAGGAAGGCCTGGTTGAGGAGCGCCTCCTTGGAACCGTAGTGGTAGCCGATGGAGGCCAGATTGGTGCCGGAGGCGGCAACGATGTCCCGCGCGGTCGTCCGGGCGTAGCCCTTTTCCAGCAGGCAGCGCTTCGCACCTTCGAGCAGATCCTCACGATGTCCCATGACAGGAGCGTACCCGGCACACAGACGCTTGTGTAAGACGCGCGTCTATGAACCGGGTACGTGGAGCGGGAGGCGACGGGAAGATCAGTCGGTGAGGTTCACCGAACGCGCCGACGCCGCGCCGATCTCGTCCGCAATCTCGGTGAGCACCGACGGCGGCACGGTGTCGTCCACGGTCAGCACGACGACCGCCTCGCCGCCCTCCTCCGCACGCGAGACCTGCATGCCCGCGATGTTCAGTCCGGCCTCGCCGAGGATCCGGCCGACCGTGCCTACGACGCCGGGACGGTCTTCGTACCGCAGGACGACCATGTGGTCGGCGAGCGCCAGGTCGATGTCGTAGTCACCGATCGCGACGATCTTCTGGAGGTGCTTGGGGCCGGCCAGCGTGCCGGAGACCGCGACCTCCTCGCCGCCCGAGAGCGTGCCGCGGACGGTGACGACATTGCGGTGGTCCGGCGACTCCGAGCTCGTCGTCAGCCGGACCTCCACACCACGCTCCTGCGCGAACAGCGGGGCGTTGACGTACGACACGGTCTCGTCGACCACGTCCTCGAACACGCCCTTGAGCGCGGACAGTTCGAGCACCTTGACGTCGTGCTGGGTGATCTCGCCGTACACCTCGACGTCGAGCCGGACCGCGACCTCGCCCGCCAGGGCGGTGAAGATCCGGCCGAGCTTCTCGGCGAGCGGCAGACCCGGGCGCACGTCCTCGGCGATGACGCCGCCCTGGACGTTGACCGCGTCCGGCACGAGCTCACCGGCGAGCGCGAGACGGACCGAGCGGGCGACGGAGACACCGGCCTTCTCCTGCGCCTCGTCGGTGGACGCGCCGAGGTGCGGCGTGCACACCACCTGGTCCAGCTCGAACAGCGGGGAGTCCGTGCACGGCTCCTTCGCGTACACATCCAGGCCGGCGCCCGCGACGCGTCCCTCCTTGAGGGCCGAGTACAGCGCCTCCTCGTCGACGATCCCGCCGCGCGCGGCGTTGACGATCCGGACCGACGGCTTGACCTTGTGCAGCGCTTCGTTGCCGATCAGGCCGAGCGTCTCGGGGGTCTTCGGGAGGTGGACGGTGATGAAGTCGGAGACCTCTAGCAGCTCCTCGAGCGAGAGCAGCTTGACGCCCATCTGCGCGGCGCGCGCAGGCTGTACATACGGGTCGTACGCGACGATCTTCATGCCGAAGGCCGACATCCGCTGCGCGACCAGGACGCCGATGCGGCCGAGGCCGACGACGCCGAGAATCTTCTCGCTCAGCTCGACGCCGGTGTACTTGGAGCGCTTCCACTCCCCGTTCTTCAGGGCGGTGTTGGCCTGCGGGATGTTGCGCGCGGTGGCGACCAGCAGACCGCAGGCCAGCTCGGCGGCGGTCACGATGTTCGACGTGGGGGCGTTGACCACCATCACGCCGGCCTTGGTGGCGGCGGAGACGTCGACGTTGTCCAGCCCGACGCCCGCACGGGCGACGACGCGCAGCTTCTTGGCGACGGCGATGGCCTCGGCGTCGACCTTGGTGGCGCTGCGGACGAGGATCGCGTCGACATCGGCGATGGCCGGGAGCAGCTCCGCACGGTCGGCGCCGTTGCAGTGCCGGATCTCGAAGTCCGGGCCCAGCGCGTCGACGGTGGCGGGCGACAGCTCTTCAGCGATGAGTACGACAGGTTTCGAGCTCACGTGAGTCCTCACAAGTCCAGTGCGGACGGCCGTCCCGACGGCCGCAGGCGGTGGAGGGGGCTAGCCGCGTGGAAGACGCACGACACTGTGGGCCTGACGCGTATGTCTTGAGCAGTCTAGTGGTGCAAGCGGGTGCGTCTTAACGCCTACGAGGCAGGATCACCCGTCCGTGGCTGGACAGAGTGGAGAAACGCTGGAGCGCGGCGCGACGCCCGGACGGGGGTCGGGCCAGGTCATGTCAGCCAACCACGACGAGTACTCCCGTCCGCAGGCTTACGCCTCGTCGTTGTCGACCCAGCTC
>NZ_JBSFMS010000083.1:0-32535 GCF_053599675.1 Streptomyces sp. NPDC000880
GTCGCCGCCCTCGAAGGCAATCCGATGGCGAAAGCCGGACGTGGCGCACAGGCCCCTGCCGACGTCCTGCTGGGTGCCGGCGACGGCTCAGCCGTGCGAGGTTCTGCGCGGCCCGGCTGCCGGCGGCAGATCAAGGTGCAGGCCAAGCGACCACCCCAGCCTGCACGACGAGGGCGTCCGCCCCGCTCAGCCGCCTTCGCGGAAGCAGGTGCGCTGACGCTCGAGGCTGCTTTGCAGGTGCTCTCGCATGGACTGTGCGGCTCGGTCGGCGTTGCGCCTGAGTACGGCACGCAGGATGCGGTCGTGTTCGGCCACCGTCACCGGGCCCGCGCCTGCGATGGCGCTGAGGCGGAAGAGGTGGAGATGCGCATGGAGGCGCTCGACGGCGTCCGCGAGCAGGCCGCGACCTGACGCCGCGGTGAGCGCGTCGTGAAACTGCTGGTCGAGGGCCGCGAACCGCCCGTACACGGCGTAGCTCTCGCCTTCTTCGGGCTCGCGCCGCATCTCCTCCATGAGCCCTTCGATCCGGTCCAGTTGGGCTTCACTGGCCCTCTCGGCCGCCAGCGCCGCGGCGTGCGGTTCCAGCAGCAGCCGCATTTCGAAGAGCTCCTCGATGCCCTCGAGGGTGAGGAGGTCGGTGGCACGGTAGCCGGCGAGGGACCGCTTGGTGACCAGCCCGTCCGCCTCGAGCCGGGCGAGAGCTTCGCGAACCGGCGTCGGTGACACCTCGAGGGTACGGGCGAGAGCCTCGATGCCCACCCGGGCTCCGGGCTTGATCCCGTGGTCCATCACCATCGCCTTGATGGCCTCGTACACGCTGTCGGCCAGGACCTGGCGCTGAGGGAGGGCTGGGGGCGCCGGGACCGCGTCGGTGGCCGCGCTGTCCGGTCCTGGGCCGTGATGCTTCTCCGACAGCATGGCCTGCCACCTCTCTTTGAGTGCTCCGGACCACGTGGTCCTACGAATCATATAGGATTTCTGGGCTGCGGGCCGTGGCGCTATTCCATCAGGAACACCTGCTCCATGGGCGTCCACCAGTCGTCCGGTCCGGCTTCTTCCACCGGTTGCTGGCAGGGGCCGGTGACTTTCCACCACGCCTGGGTCGCCTCATCCGCGGCCATGAGGGCGAGATCCGCCGCCAGGTCGTCGCCGTGGTACTCGAAGTAGCTGAATATCCGGTCGCCGAGGACGTGGATCGAGTAGTTGGAGATCCGGCTGCGCCGCAGTTGCTCCAGTACCGGTTCAGGGACGTTGCGGTGCAGCTCGCAGTATTCGGCGAGCTTCTCTGGACGGACACGGATCACCTGCGCCATGCGCTTCATGTGTCCGCCCTCACCTGTGAGGTGTGGCCCGAGGCCTGCGGTGCGTTCCACTGTCCGTGGATGAGCCGGATGACCTGGCCGCTCATCCGCTCGTAGTCGTGTTCGTTCCTGACCTCTCCCCGGATCCGGTAGTCCGCCATGACGACGATGCGATCGGCCAGCGTCACCATCTCGCCGAGGTCGCTGCTGATCAGCAGGATGGGCAGGCCGTCACGGGCGAGCTCCCAGATCAGTTCGTGGAAGGCATGCTTGGTGCGGACGTCGACGCCGACGGTCGGTTCGTCGACGACCAGCAGACGGGTCTCCACCGCCAGCCACTTGGCGAGGCTCACCTTCTGCTGATTGCCGCCGGACAGCTCGCCGGCGCTCTGTTCCAGTGAGGCGATGCGGATGCCGAGCCGTTCCACGAGGTCGTCGGCGACGCTTCTCTCCCGCTTGTCGGAGACGTATCCCAGTGCCTGCGCCAGTCTCCTCCACACCGTGACGGTGATGTTCCGCAGAATCGGCTGCTCGAGAAAGACGCCTTCCTCCTTTCGATTCTCGGTGAGATAGCCGATGCCGTATTCGTGCAGCGCATGCCGTGGAGAGGAGATCTTCGCCGGCTCGCCGTGGACGCGGACTTCTCCGGCGGTGACGCGGTCGAGACCGAGGACAGCTTTGACCAGTTCGCTGCGGCCGGCGCCGACCAGGCCGTACAGCCCAACGATCTCTCCGGCTCCCACCTCGAGACGGATGTCCGCGTGGCCGGCGGCGGTGGCCACACCGGTGAGGGAGAGCGCGGGCCCCGCGGTCGCATCCACCGTCCGCGGGGAGAGTACGGCCGCCGCATGAGTGCGGCCCACCATCAGACTCACGATGTCGTCGTGCGTGTGCTCGGAGAGCGGGGCCGACTGCAACACGGAGTGACCGTCGCGCAGCACAGTGACGGTGTCGCTCACCGCGAACACTTCCTCCAGTTTGTGGCTGACGAAGACGACACAAGTACCCCGGGCCGTCAGCCGCCGGATCACGTCGAAGAGCCGCTCGGCTTCCTGCGGCGAGAGAGACGCGGTCGGTTCGTCCAGGAGGAGTACCCGGCTGTCGGTGTGGAGGGCCTTGGCTATCTCGACCAACTGCTGCTGGGCGACGGAGAGTTCACTGACCGGGGTGTGCGGGTTGATGTCGAGCCCGAGTTCCCCGAGGCAGCGCTCCACCGGGCTGGTCATGGCCGCGCGGTCGATGAGGCCGCGGCGTGACGGCGGCTTTTGGAGCGTGATGTTCTCCGCCACGGAGAAGGCGGGAATCAGATTGCGCTCCTGGTGCACCACGCCGATGCCGGTGCGCGTGGCATCCAACGGGGTCCGCAGGTGCACCTCGCTGCCGCGCCACAACAGGCGGCCGCCGTCCGGGGCGTGGACCCCGGTCAGTACCTTGATCAGGGTGGACTTGCCCGCGCCGTTCTCGCCCAGCAGGGCGTGCACGGATCCTGCCGTCAGGCGCAGTGCCACCCTGTCCAGGGCGCGCACTCCGGGGAAGACCTTGACGATGTCCTCGCACTCGAGCAGTACGTCGCTCACTGGGCACCACCTGTGCTCGGCAGAGTGTTGGCAGGCGCCGCCCGGTTGTCGGGGGGCGTGGGCGGTTGCCGGTCATGGGTCCGGCGTGTGGTGCTGAGGTGTGCCTGGTGGAGGCGGCCACCGACGACTGTGGCCAGCACGACCACGCCGATGAGGAAGTTGACCCAGCTCGGGTCGAGCGAGAACTGGGCACGTGCCGTGTCGATGAGCCGCATGACGAAGGCGGCCAGTACGGTCCCAAGGACGGCCACCGACCCACCGGTCAGGGCCACACCGCCGATGATGGGGGCCGCGAAGCTGGGCAGGAGCCAGTCGCCGCCGACGCTGCGATTGACCCCGGGCAGCGACGCGGTGGCGGTCAGTGCGGCCACTCCGATCAGGAGTCCGGACAGCGTGTGCGCCAATACGATCTGGCGGTCGGTGGAGATGCCCGAGAGCCGCGCGGCCAGCGGGTTGCCGCCCGCCGCGAGGAGCCGCCGTCCCGCGATGCCCCGGTGCATGAACACTGCGAGGAGAGCGGCCACGACCACCGCCGTGACAAAGACGAGCGGGATGTTGACGGGCGCGGCCGTGCCCAGATCGCGCAGGGTGGCGGAGTAGCCGTCGATGGTACGTGTCCCGGCCAGCCGGTACTGCGCCCCCAGAAGGATGGTCATGGTGCCGAGCGTGACGATGAACCCGTTGATACGGGTGACCACGATGAACAGACCGGTGAGAGCGCCGATCGCCGTGGCCGTCAGTACTCCGATCGCTACGGCAGGTCCCGCCGGTATGCCGGCGTCGGCCATGAGAACTCCCATGGCGCAGGCGGTGAATCCTCCCAGAGCGCCGACCGCGAGATTGAGCTGTCCGACGCACAGGGCGACCATCTGAGCCAGGCCGATGAGGATGGGGGTCGCCAGATACTGCAGGAACGTCCGGACCGAGTTGCCTTCGAAGAACGAGCCGGACGATGCCACACCCAGACCGATGTACCCGGCCACGACGACGCCGAGCAGGGTCACGGAGGTGGAGCGGGAGAAGCGTCGCAGTGCGGGGACGGTCTCGGCCGCCCAGGCGCGGGGGAACGTCATGTCGAGCGCACCACCTTTCGGTAGGTGACGACGTTGCGCACCCGGTCGGCTGACAGGGCCAGCAGCAGGACGCAACCGAGGTAGATGTTGAGGCTCTCCAGGCCCACGCCGAGCAGATCGAGGCCCTTTCGGATGACGCCGACCAGAGAGGTGCCCACCAGTGCGCCGAGGACCGACACGACGCCACCGGTGAGCAGGGTGCCGCCGAGGACCGCTCCGAGGAACGAAGGCAGCATGAAGTCGTCTCCGATGGAGGCGCGGAAGGTTCCCGTGCTGACGGCGGCCATGAACCCGGCAAGCGCGGCCAGCAAACCCGACAGCATGTGTGCCGTGATGACGCGGCGCGCGGTGGGTATGCCCGACAGCTCAGCGGCGGCCGGATTGGCGCCGGTCAGCAGGAGCTCCCTTCCGGTACGGGTGTAGCGGTAGAGGAAGCCGAGCCCGAGGACGGCCAGGACGGTGAACTGGGCCATTTGCGGGATCGCCGGTGAGCCGCAGAGCGGCCCGACGCAGATGTCGGCGAGCGAGTACTGGCGAAGCTCTGCCAGACCGGACGGTGTGCTGGTGAAGGCAGCGTTCTGGGTGAGTGCGGAGTACAGCAGGGAGACGAGCCCGAGGAGGGCGAAGTCCATGGCGAGCGTCACGACGAAGGAGCTCACGCCGGTGCGGGCGATGATCCATCCGGTAAGGGCGCCGATCAGGGATCCTGCCACCAGGCAGACCAACAGGCCCACCGGCAGCGGGAGAGCGAGCCGGTCGTAGCCGAACCCGGCGAACAGAGCGCCGAACGAGGCCATGCGGCCCACCGCCAGGTTCATGTGCCCGACGGACAGGACGACCATCTGGGCCAGTGCCACCACGGTAAGCGTCGAGATGTCACGCAACAGCGGGAAGAGTACGAGTCTGGCGTCGAAAAAGGCCGGGCGCAGCAGGCCGAAGAGCATGACGAGCGCAACGACGAGAACGAGCAGACCCAGCTGCTGATTGGCCAGGGAGCGCCAGCGGGGTGTCCGGCGGCGGGGCGCCGGTGGCCGGTCTGTGTCCGTGGGGGGCGGGGAGGTCGTGGTCATGCCACTCTCCGGTCGTCGATGGCGTCGTGGTCCCAGTCAATGCCGATGCCCGGCTGGTCCGGAGCCACCGCTCGTCCGTCGCGCACCGTCAGTTCGGTGCGGGTGACCGCCCTCAGCTGCGGGATGTACTCGACGTACATGCCGTTGGGCACCGCGGCCGCGAGGCTGACGTGCAGCTCCATCAGGAAGTGGGGGCAGACCATGACGTTGTACGCCTCGGCCATGTGGGCGACCTTCAGCCAGGGGGTGATGCCTCCGACGCGTGCCGCATCGACCTGCACCACGGAGGTGGCTCCGGCCTCCAGGTACTGACGGAACTGGGTGAGCGAGTAGAGGGACTCCCCCACGGCGATCGGGACGTTGGTCGCGCGGGCCAGTCGCGCATGGCCGCTCACGTCGTCCGCCGGCATCGGTTCTTCGAACCAGAACGGTCCATGAGGTTCGAGCGCCGAGGCCAGCTGCACGGCCGAGGACATCGTCTGGGACTGGTTGGCGTCCGTCATGATGTGCAGCGCGGGCCCGACGGCCTCGCGGACCGCGCGCAGCCGTTCCACATCCTCGGCTATGTGCGGCTTACCCACCTTGATCTTGACGCCGGCCCACTGGGCCTCGCGAGCCTGCACCGCCGACTTGACCAGGTCGTCGGTGCTCAGATGCAACCAGCCGCCTTCGGTGTCGTACAGCGGTATCTCCTGGCGGTGGCCGCCTGCCAGCCGCCACAACGGCTCGTCCGCCCGTTTGCATCTCAGGTCCCACAGGGCGGTGTCGACCGCGGCGAGGGCGAGCGAGGTGATGGCCCCGACGGCGGTCGCCCGCGTCAGGGCGAACAGCCGCTGCCAAAGGGCCTCGACGTTACGGGCGTCCTGACCGGGCAGAGCAGGAAGCAGATGGTCGCGCAGCAGCGCCAGCACCGAGGAGCCGCCGGTGCCGATGGTGTAGCTGTAGCCCATGCCCGCGAGGCCGTCGTCTGTGGCGATGTCGACGAAGACCGTCTCCTGTTTGATGAAGGCCTGGACGGCATCGGTGCGGTTCTGCTCCACCGGGATGTCGACCAGCCTGGCCGTAGCGGTCGTGATGATACTCATGGAGTCCGGCTCTCTGGGGTCCGTAGCGGTATTTGCTCAGCAGGTCCGTCACAACGGTCGGGTCAGCCGCTCCGTCGCGACGTTCGGGTCAGCCGCAGCTGAGGAGTTTGTCGGCGAACTGTTTCTTGAGCTCATCGGTTTTGCTCTGCCTGTCCTTGTCGTAGGACGCAGCATTCGCCTTGGTGACCACGAAGGATCCGGAGTCCACCGCCGTGCCCGGGCTGCGCATCGTGCACTGCTTGCTCTGCAGCAACGCGAGCACCCAGGCGCCCACCTCCGCCTGGCCCGCGGGGTTCTGTACGACCGTGGCGCTGACGGAGCCGTTGTTGATCGAGCTGATGATCTTGGCATCGTCGTCGATGGCCACGACCTTCGCCGACGATCCCGAACGCCTGACCGCTTCGGCGGCGGCGACCGCCGGGTTGTAGGCGGTGGTGACGATGCCCTGGATCTCCTTCCCCTTGGCGGCCAGGAGGTCGGACACCGCCTTCTGCGCGGTCTGCAGGTCCTTGTCGATGTCGGTGACCGTCTGCAGGAGTTTCACCTTGCCCTGGGTCTCCTTCACCGCCCTGGCCACGCCTTTGATCCGGAGCTGGGTGTTGGCGTCCACGTTGTTGCCGGTCAGATGGACCACGGTTCCTGAGCCGCCCATGGCGTCGATGGCGGCGATGGCGGCGCGGTAGGCCGCGAGCTCGACGTTCGTGGACAGACAGAAGTCGGCTTTGTTCACCTCACCCGCCGGGCACGAGCCGAGCGAAGCCACGGCGAAACCCTGCGACTTGAGGTCGGAGAAGGTGGTGTTGATGTCGGTCGGCGAGACGCCGAAGACTCCGAACGCGTTGTAACCGCGCGCCGCGAGCGTGGACAGGAGGTTGTTCTGCTTCTGCTGATCCCACTCCGCCGTCTCGTCGAACGTCACACCCCCGAGGCCGTATTCGCCACGCGCGGCGGCTCCCGCCGTCTTCCACGGCTGGAAGTACGGATGAGCGCCGCCCGGGACAAGTGCGACCTTGGTGGCGGAGCCGTCCGCCAGTTGAGCCGTCCCGTTTCCCGCGCGCTGCGCGGGAGCCGCGTTCCCGCCGGCCGACTCCCCGGAGTTCTTCACCGTGCATGCCGCCGAAGCACCGGTGAGGACCGCCACGGCGACGACACTGGACAAGAGGGGTCTAATCCGGAGATATGACATGAAAACTCCCTCGAGATTCAATAGGATCTTCGCGGGGAGATGCTGCGCCAGGCGTTGGTTCGCGTCAAGACATCTGACAAAAATGAGGGGCGGAAGCGACCGTCAGGGCCTGTTGTGGCACATCAGGAGGCTTCCCGTCGCGCAGGAGGACCGCCGCTGCAGCCATACCAGCCCGAGATCCGCGCATCAAAATCCCATAGGAAACAGGCCGAGGTCTGCGCCATCGACGACCGCCACCGGGAGCTTCCGCCAGAGGGAACCGGCCGCCACGCCCACGAGCCAAAGCAGCCCGTCGTCGGGCGCGCCCGGTTGCGCCGCATCGTGCGGGACCGCGGCACGCGGCCCGGGGGCGGCCGTCAAGGCCGGCAAGACCTGGGCGACTCGAACGACGGCAGCGCGCTCGAGTCCGGCGCGGTCGTCACCGACTGTGCCCTTCCTGGGACAGAGTTCCCCCACGTAAGCGCCCGCCGACACTTCTGGGCTGTGAGAGGACCCTTCTCAGCAGTTGTTGACGCGGTTTTCACGGCGCTGTGATCCGCGCTGCCTAACGTCCCCCCATGTCCAGTATTCGCAGCCTGTTGCCGTCGGCCGCGGCCGCACTCGCCCTCGCAGGCACTGTCTCGTGCCAGGTGACGGGCAAGGAAGCCGTCGCGGCCGAGTACTCCGGCAAGCCGCCTCACACGTCGGCTGTCAGCCCGGCCGAGCCCTCTCCTGCTCGCTCATCGCCGTCTGCCACGCCCTCGCCGGTGGACACCGACGAAACAGTGGGCAAGGCGTTGGACGCCTTGCCCGACGGCCCCGGCAGTTACACAATCGCCATGGCGGATCTCGACGGCCGGGACTCCGTCGTATACGGCGCGGACGCGGGCGGCTATGACACCGCGAGCATCGTCAAAGTCGACATCCTTGCGACCCTGCTGCTTCGGGCCCAGAGTCGCGGAACGTCGCTCACCACAGAGCAGAAGCGGCTGGCCACCGCGATGATCCGCAGCAGTGACAATGAGGCGACGGACGCGCTCTGGCAGACCATCGGGGGCGCCCAGGGCCTCGACGCCGCGAACGAACGTCTGGGTCTGAAGGCGACCGTCGCGGGTGAGACCGGGCGGTGGGGGCTGACGCAGACCACCGCCGCGGACCAGCTGATCCTCCTGAAGGCGGTCTTCGGCGACGAATCCCCGCTCACCTCCGTCTCGCGCAGCTTCGTCCAGTCGCTGATGAGCGATGTCGTGACGGCCCAGCGGTGGGGGATATCCGCGGCCGCCGAGGTCGAGAACACCGTGGCGCTGAAGAACGGCTGGCTGCCACGTACGGCGACGGGGCTGTGGGACGTCAACAGCATCGGCCGTATCGAGTACGAGGGCCGCACCCTCCTCGTTGCGGTCCTGTCCGACGGGCAACCGTCGCAGCAGGCCGGCATCGACCTCGTGGAGCAGGTCGCGACCACCGCGGTGAAGGCCCTCGTCACCGCCGCATAGGTGTGCGGACGGCCAAGTGCGCTGTCGGACGCGGAAGGCCCCTTACGACCGCCAGGACCATCACTGCGAGCGCACCAGTGGCCGAGGGCGTAGCCGAGGCTGTCGCCCGTGATGCCGCCGCCGATCACGGCGGCGGTCAGCAAGTGCGTCCGGGGCACCCGCACCGTGCTCACGGTGCAGAACATCTCGTTGCCGCACCGGTGGGGTCGGGGGCGGGTAACCCCATGCGGGGTGCGGCTCGCGGAGGACCGTCACGGGCTCGCTGTCGCAGTCGGAGGTGGCCGACATGCCTGGGCGGAGGCTCAGCTGCCCGAGTCGGAGACGACGGCGTTGCGCCAGACAGTCAGGTCCAGAGTCATGTAAGTACTGGGCGAATCCTCGGCCGAGAAGCCCTGAACCGTCACGAGGCCCATGTGCCCCGTACCTGTGGTGACGCAGACCTGCCGCCCCTTGGAGAGTTTGTTCAGATAGACGGTCCTGGTGAACCGTGTGTCCGCGCGGCAGGCGGCGAGCGATCCCTCCTGCCCCGGATCGAGCAGCACCAGGTTTCCGTCCAGGCTTTCCGCGTCGAGGTATCCGCCGGTGTCGTAGGAAAGTTCGTAGCCGCCGTCCTCGCCCTCCTGGGGCCGGACGTTGTCGTCCCCGAGCGTCAGGTGGTAGCCGGCTGTGAGGTTGATGCCCTTGTAGTCGGCGGGCTTCGGCGCGGGCTTGGCGTCCGGCTTCGGGTCGGCCTCCTGGCTCCCATTGCTCTGCTGCTTGCCCTGCGAGGAGCCCCCGCCCTGCGTCTGTTGCCCCTCGTCCTTGCGCAGGACGTACGCCGTGCCAACCGCGACACCGAAGATCAGCGCGGCGGCGAGGGCGATAACCGTGCCCCGCTTGCCCGCACTCTTCGGGGGCCGGGGCGCCGGGGGCATGGGGTGTCCGGGGTACATCTGCGCGTGCGTCGGGACCTGGGTCGGGGCGTAGGCGTGGGCCTGGGTCGGGTAGCCGTGGGCCTGCGCCGGGACGGGCGTGTGGTACTGCTGACGGGGCCGAGGGGGCTGGTGCGTCCCCGGCAGGCCGTAGCCCGGGGGTGGGGTGGCCGGGGACACCGGCGCGGTGGGCGAGTAGGCCGCGGACGGGGCGGAGGACGGGGGCGGCGGGGTCTGGACCGGGGCGGGGGCCGCCGCGCGTACCGTGATGTCGGCGGTGACCGAGGCCGGCAGCCAGTCCTCGGGGCGGCGCAGCACCGTCTCCGCGTTCGCGGACTGGCAGAGCCCGATGATGTCAGTGATCGACGGCCTGGCCTCAGGGTCCTTGGCGAGGCAGCGGGTGACCAGCTCCGTCAGTCGCTCCGGGACCCCGGTGAGGTCGGGCTCCTCATGGACGATCCGGTAGAGCACGCCGTGGGAGGTCCCCTCGCCGAAAGCCGGGGATCCCGTCGCCGCGTACGCCGCGACCTGGCCGAGCGCGAAGATGTCGGTGGCCGGGGTCACCCTGCGCCCCGCGGCCTGCTCAGGGGCCATGAACGATGGGGTGCCGATGGTGACACCGCTGCCGGTGAGCGAGGTCGCGTCGGCGGCGTAGGCGATACCGAAGTCGATGACGCGGGGGCCGTCGGCGGCAAGCAGCACATTGGACGGCTTGAGGTCGCGGTGCACGATGCCCGCGCCGTGGATGACGTGCAAGGCCTCGGCCATGCCGGCGATCAGCAGTAGCACCGCATCGACAGGCAGCGCCCCGTGCGCGACGACCGCATCGGCGAGCGAAGGGCCCGGCACGTACGCAGTGGCCAGCCAGGGCTGCGCGCCGTCGGTGTCGGCGTCGATGACGGGCGCGGTGAACAGGCCCTGTACGCGCTGCGCGGACTGCACTTCCTGGGCGAACCGGCGGCGGAACTCGGGGTCCTCCCCGAATTCGGGCCGGATCACCTTGATGGCCACGGGCCGCCCGCCGGGCGTGTACGACAGATACACCTTGCCCATGCCGCCCGCACCGAGCTTGGCGGCCAGCCGGTACCCGGCAATCGTGGTCGGGTCATCTCCCGCAAGCGGCTGGAAGACCTGAGAGGCACTGCCCCGGTCCGGCTGCTGACCACTCATCAACTCATGCCCCCCACACACAGAACACCGATATCGAACGGCACCCTATCCAAGGACGGGCCGTCGGCGCCTGTTCCGATGCGGTATGCAGAACTGGGCCCGCGCTACCGGCGGAGCAGCCCTGCGGAGTGAAGGCCCTCTCGCCTTCAGCGACCTGCCGCACGGCACCATGCCGACCTCAACCGCCCCTGTGTGACAGGGACTCAGGCAACACCAGCAAAATATCCATGCAATCAGATGAGTACACAGCAAAGTTAACGTTTTGCAGTTGTTCCCCCGTTGCAAGGAGTCACGTGAATACCAGTGGTTTCCCACTCAATCCTCGTAAGAACAACCATTCCCGGTTGAGCCGCCGTTCTCTGCTCGCGGGCAGCGCCGTGGTCCTCGGGACCGCCGTCGGCAGCGCCGTACCCGACGCCGCAGCGGCTGAGTCGGGCCGCACCGCGAAGGCGGCGCGCGGCGGGAAGCCGAAGTTCCACTTGAGGTCGCGCCCGGAGACCGTGCACTGGGGGTACTTTGACGCCGCACTCCCGCCCGTGCTGCACGTCCAGCCCGGCGACGTCGTCACCATCGACACGCTCTCCCACCAGGGGATGATCAACGGCACCGACCCGGCGACCTTCTTCGGCTCGTACGGCATCAAGCGTGGCGACGTGCTCCAGGACGCCGTCGACGTCTACGCCGCGAAGCAGCCGGAGCCCGGTTTCAGCGCGCACGTACTGACCGGCCCGGTCTATGTCGAGGGCGCCGAGCCCGGCGACGTCCTCGAGATCCGTATCCTCGACTCCCACGCCCGTGTTCCGTACGGCGTCAACAGGACGGGACCGGGAACCGGCGTCCTGCCCGACCTGCTGAAGGAGCCCTCGACCAAGGTCATCAAGCTCGACCTGAAGAAGATGCTCGCCGCGGTGACCGACGACGTGCACGTCCCCATCAACTGTTTCCAGGGCATCATGAGCACCGCGCCAGCGCCCGAGTTGGGGAAAGTGAGTTCGCGTCCACCCGGCGCCTTCGGCGGCAACATGGACCTGCGTGACCTCACCGCGGGGTGCACGCTCTACCTGCCCGTCTTCAACGACGGCGCGCTGTTCTCCACCGGCGACGGACACAGCGCACAGGGCGACGGCGAGGTCGACGGCACCGCGATCGAGACGTCCCTGACGAGCACGTTCCAGTTCTTCGTCCACAAGGGCGTCAACGCGCCGTGGCCGATGGCCGAGAGCCGGACGCACTTCATCAGTATGGGATTCGACGCCGACCTGGACACCGCCCTGGCCATCTCGCTTCAGGAAGCCGTCAACTTCCTGCAGACGCACATGGATCTCAGCGCCGCGGACGCCTACACGCTGTGCAGCGTGGCGGTGGACTTCGAGATCGCCGAGGCCGTCAACGCCACGAAGGTCGTCCACGGCAAGATCCCCAAGGCGGTCTTCAAGAACGTGCCGCGCTACTGGGCGGACTGACCCTGGTGCGGGCTGCGGGAGGCCTCAGCTGAGCGCCTCCCGCAGCCGCGCCGCACGGCGGCACCAGCGAGGCGCTCGCGGTACCTCGAACTGCCGCGCTGAGGCCGCGTCATTCCGCGTCGAATAGACGAGCACCCTCCGCCGGCTCTGGGCGGGGTTCGGTTCCTCGGCGAGCGCAGTGAGGGCCCCGGCCCAGTGTGACCCCATCGGGTGGACAGGAGCCCTCTCGTCACACCTGGGGCAGGAGCGCTCGCAGTTGCTGATTGCCGGGCACGGTGCCGTGGCGGACGCCGCGGGCCTCGTCGGCGCCATCATCACGCCGACCCCGCTGGCGCTCCGGGCCTCCACCTGAGACGGAGCGTCCTCACGCCATCTTCTGCGCCGCACCGCGGATCGCCTCGCGGATCCGGAAGTACGTGCCGCACCGGCAGACGTTCGCGATCGTGTCGATGTCCGCGTCCGTCGGGTTCTTCGTACGCTTCAGCAGAGCCACCGCGGCCATGATCTGACCAGGCTGGCAGAAGCCGCACTGCGCCACGTCCTGCTCCAGCCAGGCCTCCTGGACCGGGTGCAGGTCCTCCCCGTCCGCCAGGCCCTCAATGGTGGTGACCTCACGGCCGGCCGCCTCGGAGACCGGGACGACGCAGGGCCGGATCTCCTCGCCGTCCAGATGGCTGGTGCAGGCCTTGCAGACGTCGATGCCGCAACCGTACTTGGGACCGCGGATGCCGAGCAGGTCGCGCAGGGCCCACAGCAGGGGCAGGTCATCGGGCGCGTCGACGGTGACCGACTGCCCGTTGACGGTGAAGGTATGGGACGGCACGGAGGGCTCCAGGGACCTAGCGGGGGAACGGGGTGAAGTCGACGTCGAAATTGACCGGGAAGCGGCGGGGCCGGGTGCCTGTCGCCCGTGCGTAGGCGTTGGCGATCGCGCCGACTGCCGCCGGGACTCCCAGCTCTCCCGCGCCGCCCGGCTCGCCGGTGGCCGGGAGCACAAAGATCCGTACGTCCGGCGGTGTGTCCTTCTGCCGGGCATAGTGGAATTGCGAGTAACTGCCCTCCATGGGCAGCCCTCTGTCGATGTGCAGCCCGGCACGCAGGGTGGTGGAGATGGCGTCCGTCAGCCCGCCCAGCATCTGCGCCTCCAGACCGCGAGGGTTGACCGGCCGGCCGACGTCGACTGCGATTACCGCCTTGGTGACGCGCGGACGCTTCGGGTCGCGCGCGTCGATCTCGACGAGGCAGGCGGTACGGGACTTGTACTCCTCGTGGAAACCTACGCCCTGCGCACAGCCGGCCGGCATCGTCCGGCCCCAGTCGCCCTCCGCGGCCACCTTGTCGAGCACCGCACGCTGCGCGGCGGACTTCAGGAACGTACGGCGGAAGGCCACCGGGTCCTTGCCGAGCTTCGCGGCCAGTTCGTCGACGACAATCTCCTCCGCACCGCGGGTGTTCGCCGAGTACACCGAACGCCAGGAGGCGGTGGGCATCTTCAGCGGTACCTCGGTCAGCAGCTGGGTGGTGAGGCCGAAGTGGTACGGCGACTTGACCGTTGTCAGGAAGACCGTCTGCGCGAAGCCCGCGTTGCCGATGCCCGGCGGCAGCTTCGCGGCGGTCGCGGTGAGGATCTCGCCGAGGCCGTGCCGGAAGTCGGTCTCCACAGCCGCCACCCGGTGCTCGAAGGAGAGCACCTGGCCGAGTGCGAAGGTGGCGCGGATCTTGTGGTGGGTGGCCGGGCGCATCCGGCCGTGCCGCATGTCGTCGACACGGGGCCACATGAGCCGGACCGGTCGCCCGCTGGCCTTGGACACCTGGGCGGCTTCGAGCGCCGCGTCGAAGAACAGCCGCCGTCCGAACGAGCCGCCCGCCTGCACCACATGGACGGTGACCTTGTGCACCGGCAGTCCGACGGCCGCCGCGATGGTCTGCTGGGCGACGATCGGCGACTTGAGCCCGGACCAGATCGTCGCCCGGTCGGAGCGAACGTCCGCGACGGCGGAGTTGGTCTCCAGCGGTGCGTGGCTGACGAACGCGAAGTCGAACTCCGCGTCGATGTGATCGGTGAGCAGCGGCGGCACCACCAGGGGCGCGGTCGCCGCCCTCAGCCGGGCGCGGATGCCGTCGTCGGACAGGGTGTCGACGGTGCCGGGCCCCCAGGAGACCTCGAGTGCGTCCTTGGCCACCAGGGCCTGTCCAAAGGTCTCCGCGACGACGGCCACGCCGGTGGGGATGACCACGATGTCCAGGACGCCGGACAGAGCACGCACCGCGGCTTCGTTGGGGACCGCCTGCACGGTCCCGCCGAGGGTCGGCGGCCGGCGCAGTACACACGGCTTGGCTCCCGGCACATCGAGATCGAGGGTGTACTCCTGACGGCCGGTGACCATCGCCCGCGCGTCTGTACGGGAGTTCGGGGTGCCCACGAGTGTGTGCGCGGACTCCGGCTTGGGGGCCGCGGTCAGCGCGCCGAGAGCCGGTGCGGCGGCCGCTGCGGCGAGCGAGCCGTACGGGGCGGTGAGCCCGTCGGGTGCGACGACCGAGCCGTCGCGGGTGATCAGCCCACGGGCCGGGATGCCCCACCGCTCGGCGGCGGCCGCCACAAGGCGCGCCCGGGCAGTCGCGGCGGTGTGCCGGACCGGATCGTACAGCGAGCGGATCGAGTTGGAGCTGCCGGTGAGCTGATTGAAGAGCAACTCTGGCCGCGCGTCGTCCAGTTCGATACGGATCCGGCTCAGCGGTACGTCAAGCTCCTCGGCCACGAGCATCGCCACAGCCGTGGTCAGCCCCTGCCCGACCTCCTCCCGGGGCAGCCGGAACCACACCGTGCCGTCCTCGTCGACCCGCAGGACCAGCAGGCCGGCCGTCGGCGCGCCCGCGAGGATCAGGACGTCGCCGAGGTCAACCAGGTCGGCGGGGGCCGGCGGGGTGGGGACGACGGCGTGTACCGCTGACGGGGCGGCGGCATCCAGGCCGAACCTCGTGGCCACCGCAAGGGTCGGCGCCGCGACCAGGTAGGTGAGGAACCGGCGCCTGCCGTGATCCGCCATGAGTGCCCGCCCGTCGCCCGCCCACCGCCCCAAGATGATCTCTGGGGGCTACCGGCAGGCAGCGTACAGACATCACACCCCGCCCCGGTAGGGGGCGGCGGCTACCGAATCACCGGCGGACGAGTATGTTCCACTCCCCGCCGCGCCGGCGGCCGTGCAGACCGTGGTCGTGTTCGCTGCCCGGCGGCTGCATCAGGCACTCGGCGGTGAGCACACCTGCGAGCACCGACGCTGGGCGACGCCCCTGGGGCGGGAGTTACCCGGTGCCGCACCACCGGTCGAGCACGTGGCGGTAGACCTCCACGGCAGCCTCGACCTTGGAAGCCGAGCACCACTCGTCGACGACGTGGCACTGATCGGGTTCGCCCGGCCCGAGCACAACAGTGGGCGCAGGTGCACCGTCCTCGGACCGCGACAGCAGCCGTGCCAGCACCGAGGCGTCGGTGAAGTACCGGGCGGGCGGCTGCGGCTCGTCGTCCTCGCCGGCGGCGACCAGAGCCTCGCGCACGAAACCGACGAACGGGTCGTGCAGGTCCGTGTCTACGACGGGCAGGACCACGTGGTCGTCGACCCGGACGCCGTCACCGCCCAACTCGGCGACGGCGCCGCGCAGGTCGTCTGCGTCCACGCCGGGGACGGTGCGGACGTCGAGGAGTATCTCCGCGAAGTCGGGCACGACGTTGGGCTGCACGCCGCCGCGCAGCAGACCCACATTCGCGGTCACCAGGCCGAACGTCGGGTGGGACGGCCAGTTGGCATGGTCGTGCAGCGCGACGGCGGCACGGGCCAGCCGCACGACGGCGTTGTCGCCGAGTTGGGGGGCCGACCCGTGCGCGGCGCGGCCCGCGGCGGTCAGACGCATCCAGTGCGCGCCCTTATGACCGGGGACGAGGCGGTTGCCCGTCGGCTCGGCCACGAGCAGCGGACCCCCCGGCGCGAGCGACGACCGCTGAAGGCGGAGGGCCCCGGTGCAGCCGGTCTCTTCCCCCGCGGTCAGGACCAGTTGCAGGCCGCGGCAGTCGTGCGGCCGCGCGGCGTGGTCGGCGACCGCGATGAGGGCGGCGGCCACCCCCGATTTCATATCGCTGGTGCCGCGCCCGACCACGCGGTCGCCGTCCCGCTCGGCGGCCCACGGATCCACTGTCCACTGCGTGCGGTCGGCCGGAACCGTGTCAAGGTGACCGGTCACCGTGAGCGGTGCGGAGCCCGAGCCGGTACGGGCGACGAGCTGCTCGCGCCCCTCCTCCCAGCCGGGCGTGGACACCTCGAAGCCGTTGTCGCGCAACAGGTCGGCGCACAGCGCTGCCAGTGCCCCCTCACCGGACGCCACCGTCTGCCGCCGCACCAGCTCGGTGAGGAGGTCGAGGACGGCGGTCACCGGAGCGGCTCGTGCGCGGTCTCGCGCAGCGTGAGGATCGTGAGGAAGGCGATGACCGCCCCGGCGGTGACGTACACGAAGAACAGGCTGGAGCGGCCGGCGTTCGCGAGGGAGGTGATCACCAGTGGCGCCGTTCCGCCGAATATCGCGACCGTGATGTTGTACCAGGCGCCGATGCCCACGCCGCGCAACTCGGTCGGGAACAGCTCGCTCATGATGGCCGGCGCGATGGACGCCATCAGGGCGTACAGGCCGAGGCCCGTGCAGAAGACCACAAGCAACTGCGGGAGCCCGGCACCTGGGGTGATGAGCTTGGACAGCGGGATGACGAGGCAGGCGAGCGCCGCTGACCAGACCAACAGCTGCGGCTTGCGGCCGAACCGGTCCGACAGCTTGCCGAACGGGTATTGCAGCACGATGAAGAGCGCCGTTCCGGCCGAGAGCGCGATGAACACGTCGTTGTCGTCCGCTCCCTGGGACTTGACGGCGTACGGCGTGAGCGCGCTGAAGAACGTGTAGTAGTTCAGCGTGTTCAGCAGCGTGATGCCGACCAGCTGTCCCACCGCCTTGGGGTGCTCCTTGATCGTGGTGAGCAGGGGCCGCTTCGTGCGCACGGCCTTGTCCTTGTTCTGCTCGAACTGCTCGGTCTCCGACAGGTTGCGCCGCAGGTACACGCCGACGACCGCGAGAAGGCCCCCCACGATGAACGGGATGCGCCAGCCGTAGGAGCGCAACTGGTCGCCGGTGAGCGTGCTCGAGAGGAATACCCCCAACAGCGAGGCGAGCAGCAGCGCCGAGCCGGTCGAGGTGTAGAAGAAGGCCGAGTACCGGCCGCGACGGCCCTGGGGGGCGATCTCGGCCAGGTATGCGGAGGCGTTGGAGACCTCACCGCCGAGCGACAAGCCCTGGGAGACGCGGGCCAGCAGGAGCAGGATCGGCGCCAGCCAGCCGACCTGCTCGTAGGTGGGCAGCAGGCCGATCGCCAGCGAGCCGCCCGCCATCAGCACGATGGTCAGGATCATGGCCGCCTTGCGACCGCGGACGTCGGCGAAGCGGCCCAGCAGCCATCCACCGATCGGGCGGAAGAAGAAGGCGACCGCGTACGTCGCGGTGGTGTTCACCAGCGCGAGCCCAGGGTTGTCGGAGGGAAAGAACTGCGTTGCGAAGTAGATGAGGAACGTCGCGTAGACGGTCCAGTCGTACCACTCGATCGCGTTGCCGATACTGGCCGCGACGAGGGTCTTGACCGGCAACTTGTGAGGGTTCGAGTCGGTGGTTTTCCCCGCCTCGTCCTGCCTGGTATCGCTCACTGGTGCTCCGTGTCGAAGGGGCGCCCCGGGTAACTGGACGACTGGCGCCCGCAATTTAGCAGCGTAAGCGCTTTCCGGCCAGGTCTCAGTGTCCTCTGCTGCCACACGGCCTCGATGTCCCAGGGCGCATCCGATGGTGCGGCGGGTCTTGCACACCGTGCCGATCGACGCGTGTGGTTCAGGAAGCGGACGGCCTCTCCTCACCAGATGATCGTCACTCTGCCATCGTTCGTCCATCACGGGCGGCTTCAGTGTCGACGTTGCCCGCCGCGTTCGGGGCAACGTCGACCTGAACAGAGGAGCTGTTCGTGACAACCAGCAGAACGAAGACGGCGATCGCGGTCATGACCGCCGTCTTCGCAGCCATGATGCCTGTCACCGCGGCTGCGGACAGCGAGAATGGCGGCTCCGCCCCGCGCAGCAACGACGCGTTCTCCTTCGGCCTCATCGCCGACATCCAGTACTGGAACGGCCCCGGGAACGGAACGCGGTACTACGCCGACTCGCCTGCCAAGCTGACCGAAGCAGCCAAGACGATCAACGGCGCGGGTGTCGACTTCAGTGTCCAGGTCGGTGACATCATCGACCGCGACGCCCGCAGCTTCGACGAAATCCTGCCGGTATGGGAGCAGTTCGAGGGACCGAGGTACAACGTCCTCGGCAACCACGACTTCCCGGGCATGTACAGCGACGAGGTGGTCGCCAAGCTCGGCATGTCCAACGAGTACTACGACTGGACGCACCAGAACTGGCGATTCGTCGTGCTGGACACCACCGACATCTCGCTGTTCGCCAACGCTCCCGGCAGCGCGGACTACAAGAAGGCCGAGAAGACGCTCGCCGAGCTCCAGAAACAGGGAGCCGTCAACGCGCAGTCCTGGAACGGCGGCGTCGGCAAGCGGCAGCTGGGCTGGCTTGCCGACGTCCTCGATGACGCCGAGGCCAAGGACCAGCGGGTCATCGTGTTCGGGCACAATCCGGTCAACGGCGAGAACGCCCACAACGCCTGGGACGCCCCCGCCGTTCGCAAGGTGCTGGAGTCGCACGACAACGTAGCCGCCTACTTCAACGGCCACGACCACGCCGGTCGGTACGCCTTCGAGAACGGCATCCACTACGTGAACCTCAAGGGCATGGTGGAGAACCCCTTGCCGGCCAACGCCTATTCGGTCGTCACCGTGCGGAACGACGAGATACGGATCGACGGCTACGGCAATGAGCCGGACCGGGTCCTCACGGTGGACTGAGCCCCGTTCGATCACAACCCGCCACTGGTGGGAACGCGACCGGTGTTCCCACCAGTGGCATCAATCCAGTAGTGCTTGCTGGTGTGTATCAGTCGATCTCTCCAGCTGGGCAGCGCGGTCGGAGGAGCGAAGACACCGGCAGAGAAGGCCGCTGGTTACCGACAGGCTGCGATGTTGCCACCGTCGACACGCGGCGTGGCTCGCTGACGCAGTCCGTGGAGGCCTGCCGACGTGGACCACCGCTGCAGCTCTCCCGCTCGGGAGCGTGGCCTCGGGGGCGTCGGCGGCGACCGGGACACCTTCGGGCTCCCAGCCGGGCTGAGGCGGCGGCTGAACGCGGTCGCCGAGACGCTGTCGGCGAGCTCGGCCGGGCCGCGGGCGCCGCTGAAGGCCAGTGCCTTCTCCAGCGTCCCCACCAGAGTCGGTGGTATTGCCCCGCCGTCGCCGTGCACGAGCCTCGGCACTTTGCCAGACTTGCCGCGCCGCCCGTACCTCGAAAGCGGCAAGGACAGGTTCGCCCCCGCGAATGCCGTGTCCTTCAGTGGCAGGTGTGGTCTTTGCGAGTGACAATCGCCGAGGCAGGCCGGTAGCTGATGCCCTGACGTGGAGCCATCCATGACCACACCGCGGGACCTATTGATCGTTGCCATGGACACGGAGTCCAGTCGCCCTGTGGAGCGAGGCGATCTGTCGCTCGCGCTCGCGGGAGCCGAGGTTATCGACCTCCTGGGTGCCCAGGCCATCAGACTCGACGGTGATCACATCGTGCCGAGCCACCGGGGAGCAATAGCTGATCGCCTGTTGGATGAGGCCGCGTCGTCGCTTGCCCCACAAGCACCGTACGAGTCGCTCGGCGACTGGCTGTGGCGCAGAGGCCGCGGCCTGTCCACGGCCTATCTGGCCGCCCTTGAGGCGGAGGGGCAGCTCACTCGGCAACGCCGACGCTGGATGCTCTTCCGGACCAGTCGGATGGTGCTGGTCGATTCGCCCGCTCGCCGCCTGGCGGCGAACCGCTGGGCATCTGATGAGCCCATCCTCGCCGCCCTTGCGGCGGCTGTCGGGATCCGCGACAAGCCGTCCGGAGACTCTGCCCCGGGCGTGGCCGACGACGCGGTGGCGACAGTGCTCGCCGCCGTCAATGACGGGTTGAGGGAACTGGCGGTCGAACGGCAACGGCGAGCCCTCGACGAGGCGGCCGCGGACAACATTCGGCGAGGCGAATGACGACCGAAACGTCAGTTCCCAGCCGGACCGGGGCGTCCGGCCGCGGTCATCCGAGAGGCACCAGGCGTGTTTCCGGTCCTCAGTCGTCGTAGGCGTGATCCGCACAGCATGGGGTCGGGTTCGGGACCTCGAACGGGATCAGGGTGCCACCCGCCGCAGGCATCACCGTCAGCACAAGCCGTCCCCCACGCCACTCGGGCCGCACATGGTCGCGAGTGACGATCTGCTGCCCGGCGTCGAGGGGGCCGGGCGCTCCCAGCGCGGTGACCTCGTCGATCGCCGAAGCGGACAAGGCGGCGACGGCCACCGTGCCGGTGAGCGCCGGCGAGC
Source organism: Streptomyces sp. NPDC000880 (assembly GCF_053599675.1). Taxonomy (NCBI): domain Bacteria; kingdom Bacillati; phylum Actinomycetota; class Actinomycetes; order Kitasatosporales; family Streptomycetaceae; genus Streptomyces; species Streptomyces sp. NPDC000880. Next base: position 20,848 of record NZ_JBSFMS010000083.1, read on the forward strand.
CGGGGAAGACCACCACCCGGCCCGCCGAGCGGGCCGTGGGCTCGGCGGCGGCCTGTGCGGCTCCCGCCGCGAGCCCCGCGGGACCCGAGCGCCGGTCGCCCAGCGCCGCGCCCGCCTCCTGTGCGGCGAGGTGCCGCCAGGCGTCGTCGGCGGCAGTCCCGGCGGGCACCGCGAAGGAGAGCGCGATGTGCGGACGCCCGTCGCGGATCAGATGCGTACAGGCGAACACCGTCACGGGCGGGGCGAGCTCCCGCGCCAGGTGATCAGCGTCGCGCAGGCCGGTGCAGCCCGTGTCGACGCCGATCACCGTCAGGCCTGTGGTCATGCGGGCAGGACCCAGATGGGGTTGGAGTAGAACCACAGGTCGTTCCACGGGTCCGCGGCACCGACCACGTCGAGCGCCGGGCCGACGGGGTCGACCGAGGCACCGCCCGCGCCGACGGCGGAGCGCTTGCCGTCGGTCCCGCGCAGCCGGACGTACAGGGGGCCGTCGACCCGGCCGAGGCGATAGGTGAAGCGGACCGTGCCCGTCGACTTGTTCACCTCGAAAGACCGGACGACCTTCGCGGTCGGTGCGGTGAAGGTGTCCTTGTCGGCGACCGGGCCGGTGACCTCGCCCTGGACGACGTCGACCCGGGCCAACTGCGGGACGAACTGCGCCCAGTTGGAACCGTTCGCGAGCGCGATCTCGATGCTCAACTCGACCTCGGTGCCGCGCTTGACGTGCAGCGCGCCGCCCAGGGTCGCCCAGCGCCCGGCGCCCTTGACCCGCGCGTCGAGACCACTGATCAGGCCTCCGTGGTCGACCCAGACCCGGCCTGCCCGCAGACCGTCCATGATGGCGGCGTGCGAGAATCCGTCGGCGCCCACGTGCGTACGGCTGTACTGGCCGGGCCAGTAGTCGCCCTGGGTCAGGTCGGTCCCGCCGGAGTAGACGGGGTCGGTGTGCCGGCCGTTGGTGGTGAAGTCGCTGTCGGGACCGCCGCGCTTGGAGGTGTCGGCGTAGACCTGGTGCGAGTCGGAGTTGGCCGTGATCCACCAGGGCTTGCCCTCGGCGAGGAGGCTGTCCCACAGTCCGCCGACCGTGGAGGTCATCCAGTCGAAGCCGCCCCAGGTGCGGTAGCTCTCCAGCGGGAAGCCGGCGAACGAGTTGGCACTCGGGCTGTTGTCGTAGAAACCACGGTTCCGGCCACTGCCCGGGGCGGGGAGGCCGGCGGCCTGATGGCCCGGCGCGCCCTCCATGCCCACCGCGATCTGGCGGGGACGGCCCGTCGCGTCGCGCCAGCCGCGGATCTCGTGCGGCGAGTCAACGCCCCGGCGGGCCGGGTGGTTGGCGAACATCAGCGCGTCCTTGACCTTGCGGCGCTGCACCTGCTCCGCGAGGAACTGCAGACCAGAGATCGCCAGCGCCTCGTTGGCGGGGCTGCTGTCGCCGGCGTTGTGCAGACTGCCGTCGAAGGAGGTCTCGAACTCCTTCAGCACGGAGACCTCGTTAGGTCCGGGGTGGACGAAGACCGTGCCGTGCTCGGCGGCCGGGATGTTCCACTCCAGGCCCTGGAAGATCAGAGTGTCGGGGAACTCCTCGCGGGCGTGCTGGATGTCCGGGTTGACCTTGTCCACACCGATCTTGGCGTGGGTCTCACTGCCGTGGTCGGTGATGACCAGCCAGTCCATGCCGTGCCGCGTGCCCTGCTTCACCTGGTCGATGACGCGGTACTTGCCGTCGCTGCTGTACTGGGTGTGGATGTGGTGGTCACCGGCGAGCCACAGGAAGCCGGCACTCCTGCTGCTCGCACGGCCCTCGCTCCCCCGACTGTCGGCCGCGGCGGCCGTCGCTCCGCCCAGCACGTTCGCACCGGCTATCCCGGCTCCCAGCAGACCCGCGCGACGCAGCATCGAGCGGCGCGAGTGCTGCTCGGGTGTGAGCTCGCTGTCGGGCACGGAGGTGTCGAGCGCGGGAGGCAGCGACCCGGCCTCCGCTCCGTGCTGGTGCTGCGGATGATCGTGTCCGTGACCGTGGCCCATCTCAGCTCCTGCGTCCTCATACCGATGGTGCGGGACGAGAATCGCCGAAGTAGATGAACGCAGAACAGGCAAGGGGTAGAGACACGGGGGCGGACAGCGGACGGAACGGTTGGTTCAACTTCCGGGCCCACCCGCGTACTTCGGCTCTGACGGGCCGGGGAGCGCTGTCGGCGTGTGCGGTGCCGTACATGGACAAGGCGGCGCCGGCGAGGGCAACGGCCGTCAATACCGTTGCGTCATGGCCGCCCGGGCGGCGTAGAACTCGTGGGTGCCATGGGATGCCTCCCCGATCAGTACGAAGTGCGCGTCGCCCACGAGCTTCAGCAGCGCATCGTCCTGCGGCACGCCGTCCTGCACGGGTACGGCCTCGGAGCGTACGGCCACCGCATCCGTCACTTCTTCCGCACCCGGCACGGCGGGAGCCGCCTTCGGGGCGGCGCGAAGGAGGTCGCGGACCTCTTCGTCTAATCCGGTTGTTCTCCCATCCCGTCCGGGGACTGGGCACGGTGTGGCGGGCTGCAGAGCAGCTCAGACGCGGGCCACGGGCCGATGACGTACATGCCCTGCTCCTTCCAGCATGTACCCCGGCGCCGACGCTGCAGGGGGTGGGGAGAACGATGACACCCGCCGGGAGCTTGTGCTGCCGACAGCTGCTCCCAGCGGCTTCAGTGGGCTGCAGACATCGCTCCATGGACGCTCTCCGCCCTAGCCCCGCATCTCCCGGACGATGAGCCCTGTCGGCGGCGCTCACGTCGTGGTTCTGGATCACTCTCATGCCGGGGCCACGGAGAGTCACCTCTCCCCTCGTGCTGAACGAAGGCACCGCCGTTCCGTACTCGAACTGCCCGGACGTGCGATCCGCCCGCCGGCGCCGTTGGCAAGAAACAGGCGCTGAGTGACCGGTCACCACATGACACGGCCACGTATTGGCGAGGGCGGCCAGAGACCGGCGCAAAACTCCACACCTGGTTCGATCGTCGACCACGCCACAACTCCCGCGGCAGGAAGGGCTGCTGACCTGATCGCACGTCAAGTCTGATGCGCCGTGCCGCGACCCCGTACCCGCGTCCCATCAGCGTCAAGACCGTCTCGCCGATGCTGCCAGGTCACCAGCGGGTGCCCCGCCTACAACGCCGATGCCGCCCGCCAGTTCACCCTCACCCGCGTTCGCTTCCCGCACGGGCGACCCTGGTGATTGAACTGAAGCCGCCTGCAAACCGTACTGATAACGGCGGCTCCGACCTCCCAGGCCTGGTCCGCCGTGCCACCACCGGGCTTCGCACGGAAGGACCTTCGGGTTGTCGCTCTTCACCCGCTCTCGTCAACTGCCCAATAGGGAAAAGGCAACCACGCAGGAGAGCCTGACGCCGGACGGACCCCCGGGGCGCACGCCAAACGACACCGCCGCGGGTCAGGACACCGCCTCAGCGGGTCAGGACACCGCCGCACATGACGCCGCCGACGACCGTCCCGACGTCGCCGGTGGCGCTCCCGGCGACGACGTCGCAGCCCATGAGGCCGGCAGCCGCCCGGACGCCAACGTCGCAGGCGGCGGCCGGCTGGGCAAGCACCCGGCCGCAGCACGGGCCGTGGCCCGGGCGACCACTGCCCTGGCCGCCGTGCTTGTGCTCTTCGCTCTCCTCCTGCCGAACGAGCTCACCCGCCTCACGCCCAGCACCTTCGCGCGCATCCCGGTGGAGGGGATCTTCGGCGCCGCCGTGCTGCTCGTCCTGCCCCCGAAGGCGAGAAAGGTGGTGGCAGCGCTCGCCGGGGTGGTCCTCGGCCTGCTGACCATCCTGAACTTCCTCGACATGGGCTTCTACTCGGTTTTCGACCGGCCGTTCGACCTGAGGCTCGACTGGATCCTGTTCGACGACGCCGAGGCGTTCCTCAGGGACTCGGTCGGTCAGGCCGGCGCGATCGGTGCCGTGGTCGGGGTCGTGGTCCTTGCCCTCGCCTTGCTCGTCCTCATGACGCTGGCGGTTGTCCGGTTGAGCCAACTCATGGTCCGGCTCAGCGCCGCTGCGACCCGTACGATCCTGGTACTCGGGACCGCCTGGATCACCTGCACGGCGCTCGGCGTGCAGATCGCCGGCGCACCGCTCGCTTCCAGAAGCACAGCCGAGCTGGTCCACGAGCGTGCGCACCAGGTGCGTGCGGGTCTGAATGACGAGCGGGCGTTCGCCAAGGCGGCCGCCGACGACGGCTTCCGCGACACCCCGGCCGACCAGCTGCTGACCGGACTGCGCGGCAAGGACGTCATCTTCGCCTTCATCGAGAGCTACGGCCGCAGCGCGGTCCAGGACCCACAGATGGCCCCGCATGTCGGCGCGGTGCTCGCGGACGGGACCAGCCGGCTGCGCGCGGCCGGGTTCTCCTCCCAAAGCGCCTTCCTCGCCTCGCCGACGGTGGGCGGCGGCAGCTGGCTGGCCCACTCCACCTTCATGTCCGGCCTGTGGATCAAGAACCAGCAGCGCTACGAGAGCGTCACCTCAAGCGACCGCCTGGCCCTCACCGGCGCCTTCCAGCGCGCAGGCGCCTGGCGGACGGTCGGCATCATGCCGGGCGTCACCCGGTCCTGGCCGGAGGGGCAGTTCTACGGCCTCGACAGCATCTACGACTCCCGGTACCTCGGGTACAAGGGCCCGAACTTCAGCTGGGCACCCGTACCCGACCAGTACAGCCTGTCCGCCTTCGAACGCCTGGAGCACGGCAAGCCGGGCCGCGATCCGTTGATGGCGGAGATCATCCTCGTCTCCAGCCACAACCCCTGGGCACCCATCCCCAAGATGATCGGCTGGGACGAGGTGGGTGATGGCTCGGTCTACGAAGCCATCAACAAGGCGGGCAAGGACCCCAAGGAGGTGTGGAAGGACCCCATCCAGGTGCGCACCGAGTACCGGCGTTCCATCGAGTACTCCCTGAGCAGCCTCATCTCCTACGTGGAGAAGTACGGCGACGACAACACCGTGCTCGTCTTCCTCGGCGACCACCAGCCCGCCCCGATCGTCACCGGGGACAAGGCCGGCCGGGACGTACCGATCGCGATCCTCGCCCACGATCCGGCCGTCATGGACCGGATTTCCGGCTGGGGCTGGCAGGACGGTCTGAAGCCCGGCCCGGAGGCCCCGGTCTGGCAGATGGACACCTTCCGCGATCGCTTCCTGACCGCCTACGGCCCGCAGCCCGGCACCACCCCGTCCCTGCCAAGGAGGTGACCGCCGGGGCAACACCGGGGAGCGACGGACGAGTCGACCTGTACGCCGGATCCAGTCGCCGGCCACGGCTGTTGTCGGCAGGAAGTCGACTGGAAGCGCCCGCCACGTGGAGCTCGACGGTTCCCATACCCTCGCCGGATCCTGTCTTTCGCGCGCACCCCAGCGGCCATCGCAACCGGAGGCGCCCGCTCGGCATCGCCCCGTGAGCTCCCTGCGCCGTTTTCCCCCTCCTCCGACGACGCGGGCGTGGTCTCCGCCCTGGTCAGTTGCCCAGTCACGTCGCCTCGCATGCGGCTGACTCTTGATCGTCATACGATGACGTCTTGGGGGAATCGGGCAAGCGACGGCCGGTCCTGAGCCGGTCAGGAAGCGGGCTCCCATGGCTGAGCGGCTTAAGAGATCAGGGCTGGTCGGCGAGCTTTCAGCCGAATTCGCCGGCACCATGATTCTCATCCTCTTCGGTTGCGGTGTGGTGGCTCAAGTGGTCGCCGGCGGAGCCCTCACGGATCCCCCGGGCGGCCTCGGAGACCACGACAGCATCGCCTGGGCATGGGGCCTGGGCGTCACCCTCGGCGTATACGTGGCGGCGCGTGTGAGTGGTGCTCACCTCAATCCCGCGGTGACCGTGGCCCTGGCTGCGTTCAAGGGTTTTCCGTGGAGCAAGGTGGCTCCCTACGCGCTGGCCCAGACGGCCGGCGCCTTCGTAGCAGCCCTCTTGGTGCGCTGGAACTACACCGAGGCGCTGGCGAAGGCGGACCCCACCCACACCATCAAGACCCAGGGCGTCTTCTCCACGCTGCCCGCCAACGGCAACCCGAATCTGCCGGTCACCGAATGGGGCGCGCTGCGCGACCAGATCATCGGCACCGCGATCCTCCTGCTGATGATCATGGCGATCACAGACTTGCTCAACCAGCCCCCCGGCGCCAACATGGCCCCCTTCATCATCGGCCTGGTCGTCGTGGGGATCGGCATGGCCTGGGGCACCGACGCGGGCTACGCGATCAACCCCGCTCGTGACTTCGGTCCCCGGCTGGCCAGCTTCTTCACCGGGTACGGCGGAGCGTGGCGAGATCAGTACGGGAACTTCTACTTCTGGGTGCCGATCATCGGTCCGCTGATCGGCGGCCTGCTCGGAGCGTTCCTGTACAAGTTCTTCGTCGGCCGGTTCCTGCCGACCGGGGAGCCGGAACCCCCCGGACGCGTCCCGGCACCGGCCCCCAAGGACTGACCGTCTCTGTGTGAGGCCCCAACCCAGTCCATCCCACAGGAGAGGCGGCATGCCATGGCGGACTTCGTCGGCGCAGTGGACCAGGGAACCACCAGCACCCGTTTCATGATCTTCGACCACGCCGGCAACGAAGTGGCGAAGCACCAGCTGGAGCACGCCCAGATACTCCCACGCTCGGGGTGGGTCGAGCACGACCCGGTGGAGATCTGGGAACGCACCAACTCGGTGATCCAGAACGCCCTCCGGCACGGGAACCTGTCCCCGTCCGACCTGGCGGCGATCGGCATCACCAACCAGCGGGAGACAACCGTCGTCTGGGACCCCCGCAACGGCCGTCCCTACTACAACGCCATCGTCTGGCAGGACACCCGCACCGACTCCATTGCGGCCGCCCTGGAACGCTCGGGCAAGGGCGACGTGATCCGCCGCAAGGCGGGCCTGCCACCGGCCACCTACTTCTCGGGCGGCAAGATCAAGTGGATTCTGGAGAACGTCGACGGCGTCCGCGAGGCGGCGGAGCAGGGCCATGCCCTCTTCGGCAACACGGACTGCTGGGTGCTGTGGAACCTCACCGGCGGCCCCGAGGGCGGCATTCACGCCACCGACGTGACCAACGCCAGCCGCACCATGCTGATGAACCTGGAAACCCTCGACTGGGACGACGAGTTGCTGGGGTTCTTCGACATCCCGCGGGCGATGCTGCCCACCATCAACCCGTCCTCCCACCGGGAGGCGTTCGGCGAGACCCGTACCTCCCGGCCGCTGCGCGCCGCCATCCCCATCACCGGGGTGCTCGGCGACCAGCAGGCGGCCACCGTCGGGCAGGTCTGCTACGCGCCCGGCGAAGCCAAGAACACCTATGGCACGGGCAACTTCCTGGTGCTGAACACCGGCACCGAACTGGTCCGCTCGCAGCACGGCCTTCTCACCACCGTGGCGTACCAGTTCGGCGACAGCCCGGCGATCTACGCCCTGGAGGGCTCCATCGCGGTCACCGGGTCCGCGGTGCAATGGCTGCGCGACCAGATGAAGATCATCAATACCGCCGCCGAGAGCGAGACGCTGGCCCGCACGGTCGAGGACAACGGCGGCATGTACTTCGTCCCCGCCTTCTCGGGCCTGTTCGCCCCGTACTGGCGCTCCGACGCCCGCGGCGCGATCGTAGGCCTCGCCCGGTACAACGACAACGGCCACCTGGCGCGCGCCACCCTGGAAGCCATCTGCTACCAGAGCCGCGACGTGGTGGAGGCCATGGAGCAGGACTCCGGCGTCCATCTGGACGTGCTCAAGGTCGACGGCGGTGTGACGGCCAACGACCTGTGCATGCAGATCCAGGCCGATGTCCTCGGCGTACCGGTCAGCCGCCCGGTCGTCGCCGAGACCACCGCGCTCGGTGCCGCCTACGCGGCCGGTCTGGCCACCGGATTCTGGCGGGACACCGACGAACTGCGCACCCACTGGCAGGAGTCAAAGCGCTGGGAGCCCCAGTGGTCCGAGGAGCAGCGCGCGGAAGGCTACGCGGGCTGGAAGAAGGCGGTGGAGCGCACGCTCGACTGGGCCAAGGTCGAATAAGCCGTGGCCGGTGGCGCCCGCGGGACGCCCCCGGCCACGTGGACAGCACACGACCGCAGCACGAGTAGAGGAGACCGATGGTGAATCCAGTGGCTCTCTCGCCCGAGGCACGCGCGGAGGCCCTCGTCGGGTTGGGCGAGGGTGAGCTGGACGTCCTCGTCGTCGGTGGCGGTGTCGTGGGCTCCGGGGCGGCCCTGGATGCCGCCACCCGGGGCCTGCGGGTCGGCCTCGTCGAGGCCCGGGACTGGGCCTCGGGCACTTCCAGCCGCTCCAGCAAGCTGATTCACGGCGGCCTGCGCTACCTCGAGATGCTGGACTTCCGGCTGGTCGCCGAAGCACTCAAGGAGCGGGGACTGCTGCTCCAGCTCCTGGCCCCGCATCTGGTGCGGCCGGTGTCCTTCCTCTACCCGCTTCAACACCGGGTCTGGGAGCGCCCATACGTCGGCGCCGGCGTGCTGCTCTACGACACCATGGCCGCGGCGTCGGGCACCTCCAGCGGCCTGCCCCGCCACCGCCACCTGCTCAAGCGCAAGGCCTTGCGCGAGGCGCCCGCGCTGCGCTCCGACGCCCTGGTCGGCGCGATCCTGTACTGGGACGCCCAGGTGGACGATGCCCGGCACACCATGTTCCTCGCCCGCACGGCAGCCGCCTACGGGGCATTGGCCGCCAATCGAACCCGCGTCAGCCGCTTCCTGCGCCAGGGCGAGCGGGTGGTGGGCGCCGTGGTCACGGACCTGGAGAGCGGCAACGAGACCGAGGTGCTCGCCAAGCAGGTCATCAACGCGACCGGCGTGTGGACGGACGACACCCAGGCCATGGCCGGTACCCGCGGCCAGTTCCACGTCCGCGCGTCCAAGGGCGTGCATCTGCTGGTCCCGCGTGACCGGATCAACTCCCGCACCGGGCTGATCCTGCGCACGGAGAAGAGCGTGCTGTTCGTCATTCCCTGGGGGCGGCACTGGATCATCGGGACGACCGACACCGACTGGACACTGGACAAGGCCCATCCCGCGCTGAGTTCCAAGGACGTCAGCTACCTGCTGGAACACGTCAACCGCGTTCTGGTCACGCCGCTGGCCGCGGAGGACGTCGAGGGCGTCTACGCCGGTCTGCGCCCGCTCCTGTCGGGCGAGGCCGCGGAGACCAGCAAGCTCTCCCGGGAGCACCTGGTCGCGCATCCGGTCCCCGGGCTCGTCGTGGTGGCCGGCGGCAAGTACACGACCTACCGGGTGATGGCCAAGGACTCGGTCGACGAGGCGGCCCGCGGTCTGGACGAGAAGGTGGCCGACTGCGTCACGCAGCGCGTTCCGCTGCTCGGCGCCGACGGCTATCCGGCCCTGTGGAACTCCCGGCACAGCCTCGCCGAGCGCTCCGGGCTGCATGTCGCCCGCATCGAACACCTGCTGAACCGCTACGGCTCACTGGTGCACGAACTGCTCGACATGGTCGCGGCCGACCCCTCGCTCGGCGAGCCGTTGCCGAGCTCCGACGATTATCTGCGCGTCGAAGCCGTCTACGCGGTGACCCATGAGGGAGCCCGCCATCTGGACGATGTGCTCGCCCGGCGTACCCGGATCTCCATCGAGTCCTGGGACAGGGGCGTGGACGCGGCGCGCACCGTCGCCGAACTGATGGCGCCTCACCTCGGGTGGGACCGGGCGCAGCAGGACCGCGAAGTCGACCACTACCTGAAGCGGGTGGCGGCCGAACGCGAGGCCCAGCAACAGCCGGACGACCAGACCGCCGACGCGGTACGGCTCGGCGCCCCCGACATCATCCCGGTGCGCTGAGCGGGGGCGAAAGCCAAGAGCCCACCGCGATGGTGGCCTCGCGATGGTCGACAAGGTCGGCTTCTCGGTCCTGCTGGTTGGTCACCCGGTTCGTCGAGTTTGGGAGTGCCGGCAGCCGACAGGATCTTCAGGTCGCGGTAGAGGCTTTCCTGCGGGGTGGCCAGGTCGACGCCCGGCAACTCCCGCCGGACGGCGGGGATTCATGAGCCGCGTGGCCTTGCTCATCGGCATGGACGCCTACGCCGATCCGCAGTTCCCACCGCTGACTGCGCCACGGGGAGATGTAGAACGACTCGCTGCACTGCTGCGTGATCCTGCCGTCGGCTTCTTCGATTCGGTCGAGCTCATGTACAACAGGCCGGCACATGAGGTTCTGTCGGCCGTCGAAAAACACACCAGCGGCAGAACCTCCGACGACTTTGTTCTGCTGTACCTGTCGTGCCACGGCGAAGTGGACCTACATTCGCGATTGCATTTTGCGGCCACCAACTCACGCCCTGATCGGCTGGCGAGCACCGCGGTCTCGGCCCGGTTCATCAATGACCAGTTGAGCTACTGCCTTGCCGGCTCACGGGTGCTGCTCCTGGACTGCTGCTTCAGCGGTCGCTTCGGTGAAGGCTTCGCCTCCAAGGCAACGACCGACCCTCTCAAACAAGTCAGCGGCCGCGGCTATGTCGTTCTCACCGCGGCAGACGAATTCAGTGTCGCGTACGAGGAGCAGACCGCGGCGCGCTCGGTGTTCACCGACGTGATCGTCGAAGGATTACGAACCGGCAAGGCCGACTGTGACGCGGACGGCCTGATCTCGACCGCCGACCTTTTCAGCTACGTCGCGCCACAGGTACAGGGCCGAGCCACCCAGAAGCCGCAATATCTGGCGTGGGGAGTCGACGGCAAAGTCGTCCTCGCTCGTGCTGCCTCGAAGCCGTCACCCCAAAGCTCGCCAGTCGCTGCCAAGTCCGTCTCCTCGCAGGGCAGTCCCGGCAGTCACCGACACGAGCTGATGTGGTCGGACTGGGTTCAGAGGGTCGCACGGGCTCTGGCCGACATTGCAGCGCCCATTGGTTTCGCCCCGCTGGGTTGCGCAGGAACCGCACCGTCGTGAGCACGCATCTGGGGCAGTCGGCTGCTCAGTCCACCGGCCCGGGCGAATGAGGTCGGCGAGCCACCGCCAGGGCTTGTCCGGCCGACCATGTAACGTCGCTTTGTGGAGTGATGCATGACACGCTGAAGCATTGCAGCACGCCTCAGGCCGCTTTCCGCCGGTTAGAGTTCGACACCTAACGGCAACTCGCGTGGAACCGGCGAATGAGAGGGAAGATCATGCCGCTCTATCTGACGAGGTTCAGCTACACGCCGGAGACCTGGGCCAGGCTGATTGGCAACCCCGAGGACCGCGGAAGGGCCGCTCAATCGTATATCGAGTCGGTCGGTGGGAAGCTCCATGGGTTCTGGTACGCCTTTGGCAGACACGACGGATACACCCTATGGGAAGCCCCCGATAACGTTTCCATGGCCGCAGTTGCACTGGCGATTACTGGAGGCCGTGCGCTCAGTTCATTGGAAACGACAGTCCTCCTGACCGTTGACGAAACGATGGACGCATTGCGCAAAGCCGAGGAAGTCCAGTACCGAGCGCCTGGCGCGTAGCGACTCGCGCCGTGGTCAGCGCGCCGGCTTGACCTTAGCCTCGATCCACCGGTCAGCCCGTGTCCCGTGGATAAAGAATCGAAGAGAGGTGCCTGCTGACCTGCGATGATGGGAGTTACCACACCACCATCACGCACAATCAGCAAGGCACCTCGTAGATGCAAGTTTCCCACACCCCGGCGGCGGTCTCCGCTGCGTTCGA